>JASLAE010000293.1 GCA_030147305.1 Cesiribacter sp. | reverse complement strand
ACCGCCTTGGTCATGAGCTTGCCAGAAGACACATATTGCTGCCCCTGCCAGTCTATTTGTAAGGTATAGGTTTGCTCCATCACACCCTCCAGGCTTTGGGTGGCATACAAGCCATTACCCATATAACTAAGCTGTTCGGTGTTGCCGGCATTATCGCTGATGGAGACAACTGCATCCTCAACAACCGGTATGGATGCCTCGCTAAAATAGTCTTGGGTTAAAGTAAGCTTTACTGTATGAGGCCCTGCACCATCTGTGAGGTAACCCTCTACAATTAGGTTGGGCTCCTGTGCGGGTAAATCCAGGGTGGTGAGCTCGCGACACGAGATGCCTGAAAATAAAACAAATAGCAGAATAATATAAAGATGTCTCATTACTTACGGCCGGGCTTAAATTCAAAATTATAAGTAACAGAGGGTATAATACTGAAGAGATAAAGCTTTACGGCTGCCGCATCTACGCTGTACACTGCCTCATCCTCCGGATCTGTATTTGGGTCGCCGTTATACACCTGTTCAAAAGTAATAGCAAAAGGATTTTTGCGGGCATAAACATTATAGAGGGAAAATGTCCAGCTGCTGTTCCAGCGCCTGCCTGGCTTGTCCTTGCCTTCCAGGGTAGCGGCCAGGTCCATTCTATGATAGTCCGGCATCCGGAAGGCGTTGCGGCGGGTATCGTCATAAACAGGTACAATAAAACCATCTACCGAGGCTTTGCCTACGGGAAGAGAAACGGCCGTGCCTGTGCTGTAAATAAATGTGCCAGACAGCGAAAAGCGTGGTGTCAACTCGTGGTTTAGCACCACTGACAGGTCGTGTATACGGTCATAACGGGCCGGATAGGCTTTACCGCCATTGATGCCCGGTACCTGCCGCATGGTTCTTCCCAGGGTATAACCAATCCAGCCAGTGGTAATACCCAGGTTCTTACGAACCAGAAACTCAGCACCATAAGCCCAACCCTTTCCTTCCAGGGCCTCTGTTTCAATGTTATTGGTGAAAAGTATATTGGCCTGATCCCCCAGTTTATAATCGACCAGGTTTTGCATGCCTTTGTAATATACCTCGATAGAAGTTTCGAACTGGTTTTGCCTGAAATTGCGGAAATACCCCAGCGCTACCTGGTCAGCAATTAGGGGGCGTATGTAGCGGTCTGCCGGGATCCAGCGCTCAATAGGCAGGCCTGCCGTGGCATTAGATGCTATCTGCAGATATTGCCTCATGCGGTTGTAAGAAGCTTTCAGCGAACTTTTGCCGCTTAACTGATAGCGCAGCCCCAGGCGGGGTTCCAGGCCATGGTAAGTCTGTATGTTCTGAAACCTGTCAAAGGCCAGCGTATCTATAATGCTTTCATTGGTGCGTTCTACGCCTTCGTCATAAACATATACTTTGCTGGGACCCAGATTATGGAAACTGGAGTAGCGCACGCCATATTCTGCTGTGAACTTGGGTGTAGGCTTCCACTCATTCCCGATGTATACTGCATTTTCCAGGGCATATCTTTTATTCACCTCCGGGATGGGAAAATTCGACTCTCCCTCGAAGCTGATCTCCGGAGAACCGAAATTCCTGTACAAAGTATTCAGCCCAAAGGTGAGCGTATTGCGCTGATTCAGATAGTACGTAAAATCCAGCTTAGCATTGCCCTCCTGCATAACAGAGCCCCACTCGAAGTTGGTGGTGGCACTTTCGCCGGTAAAGCCATAGCTGAATTTGCTGTAGATCAGGGAGGTATTTAAGAACAGCCTTTCGCTGAAAAGGTGGTTCCAGCGGGCTGTGATGGTTGCATTGCCCCAGTCCAGGCTAAAAAAGTCTTCCAGGCCCAGTACATCCCGCCCAAAATAACCAGAAAAGTAGAAACGATTGTTTTCGTTTAGGGTATAATTAGCCTTGGCATTAAAATCGTAAAAGTAGAGGGTATTGCGATTGATATTCTCATTGGGACTTAGCCGCAGAAATACATCTGCATAAGTACGGCGGGCACTCACAATAAAAGAACTCCGGTCTCTGCTGAGAGGACCTTCTATCGTAAGCCTGCTGGCAATAAGGCCTACCCCGCCGGAGACTACATATTCTTTGTTGTTGCCTTCTTTCATCTGTATATCCAGAATAGAAGAAAGCCTGCCGCCAAAGCGTGCCGGGATACCGCCTTTATAGATCTCTAGATTTTTGATAGCGTCGGGGTTAAAAACAGAGAAGAAACCAAAGAGGTGACTGGCATTATAAACAGTGGCTTCGTCGAGCAGCACCAGATTCTGGTCTGCAGCGCCACCCCTTACAAACAAACCGGTGGTGCCCTCACCAGCCGTTTGCACGCCAGGCAATAGTTGAATGGTGCGCAAAATGTCTACCTCACCAAACAATGCCGGGACTTTTCGTACCGCTTCCACAGAGAGCTTGTCGCGGCTCATGCTTACATCGCTCACATTGGCATCTTCGCGCTCGCCGGTAATTACTACCTCCTGCAGCTGTGCTTCTTCAGGCTGCAACCCAACATCCAGTCTTGTATCAGCCTGCAGGTTTAATCTGCGCTCTTCGGTCAGATAGCCCAAGTATTTAAAGCGAAGGGTGTATTCTCCAGCGGGTATGGGCAGTGCATAATACCCGTAAATATTTGTGGTGGCGCCCGTACTATTCAGCTCCAGTACCTGAACAGTGGCACCAATCAGCTCCTCGCCTGTTGCGGCGTCCCGCACATAGCCACTGATGGTATTTTGCTGTTGCTGGGCCTGGCTAATGAAGCAGAAGCAAATTAAAAATGTAAATAATCCTGATACGGCTAGTTTCATAACGCGGGCAAAGTTCAACCCTAATGAGTTAATTCACATCATTTTTTACATAAAAGGCAAAATAAAAAAGCAGCCCGGGCTGCCTTAAAATAATTTGTATAACATTATGCTGATTCTGGCTGGTATGTTACCACAAAATCAGGATCTAAAAACGTCTTTTCCTGTTCATGCCTTTCGTTTCGCATAATAATCAACTACTCTGCCATGGGTGTTGGTCTCTATCTGGCAGCAGGCTTCTATTTGCTGTCTAAGTTTTATACGGGCCCGTTGTATGCGTGATTTCGCCCCTGATAAGCTAATACCCAATCTGCGGGCAATTTCTTCCTGAGGCATCCCTTCGAGATCGGACCATTGTAAGGGATTCCTGTCTGCTTCCGGCAAGAGGCTGAGCATTTCACCCAAACAGGCCGCCATGCGTTGCTCAGGCAACAGGTCTGCACTGCTGGTAGCAGGAAGCACTTCTGCTGCGGGCAATTCATTTGTTCTGGGCTTGCGGTAATGGTCTGTGAGGGTATTTTTTGCAATACGTGTTAACCAGCTGCGCATATCTTTTACGTCAGGCAGGCGCTCACAATTTTTATACACTTTTAGCATTACATCACTCAGCAGATCATCTGTGAGCGCCTGCTCCCGCGTACGTTGCTGCAGGAAAGTACGCAGGGCCTGTGAATGCTGCTGCCAGACCTCCCAGACCTGTATGCATAGTTCATTGTGCTGCTCGCCGGCTGCTGGCTTTATACAACAGTCTTCATTTTTCTGCACAGGCCCCTGCATTTCCAGTGATGACTGTGTTACAGGAGCTGTTTCCGTTAAACGGGGCTGGGTATTCATTTCGCTCATTGTACGGTACCTGAATTAGCCATGATAATATATCATTCAGCGAACTAACTATTTTACAGAAAATTTATAAGTGGTTTGGGTCTGGTAAGTTTCTCCGGGATTTAGCTCGGTAGCAGGAAATGCAGATTGATTGGGCGCATCCGGAAAATGTTGCGTTTCCAGGCAGAGCCCCCAACGCTGCTGATAAGCTACATTGCCTTTGCCTGTAAGGTTTCCTTTCAGGAAATTACCGGAATAAAATTGTATGGCTGGTTCTGTGGTGAACACTTCCATGAATCGACCACTCACGGGCTCGTGAACGGTGGCCACCCGACGCATTTCTCCTGCATTGCCATTAAGTACCCAACAATGATCATAGCCTTTGCCAAAAGTAAGCTGCTGATCCTGAGCATTGATGCGCTGGCCAATGGCAGTAGGCTCCCTAAAATCGAAGGGGGTTCCCGCCACTGTTCGTTGTTCTCCTACAGGAATTAATGTTTCATCTACAGGTAAAAAAGTATTGGCGTCGATCATTAGCTGGTGGTCCAAAATATCACGCTTAGCATTGCCCGTTAGATTAAAATAAGAATGATTGGTCAGATTCAGGACTGTTTTCTTATCTGTTGTTGCTGTGTAGGCAATCTGCAATTCATTCTCGTGAGTAAGGGTGTAGGTAACAGCTACGGTTAGTTTACCAGGGTAGCCTTCTTCTCCATCTGCACTTTCATACTGCAGCTTTACCCCTGCTCCTGCTGCTGATTCAAATTGTTCTGCCTCCCACATAACTTTATCGAAGCCTTTGAGGCCACCGTGCAGATGATTGGGACCGTTATTTTTCGCAAGGGTATACTGCTGTCCATCTAGCTTGAATGTTCCGCCGGCAATGCGGTTGCCATATCGGCCAATCAGCGCGCCAAAATAAGGGCCTTCCTGCAAGTAGACATCGGACCGGTAGCCCGCCAGTGAATCAAAACCCAGCACCACATCCTCCAGCTTTCCTTCTTTGTCTGGTACGTTAATCGATATCACTGTGCCGCCATAGTTTGTAATTTTAACTGTTACCTGATTTGCATTGGTAAGGGTGAATACTTCAGCTGCTGTTCCATCTGCTAACCTGCCAAAGGCAGCTCTTTCTACGCGTACGCTGCTGTCTGCAGGCGCCTGCGCTACCTGATCGGTACCAGCAGTTTGGTTGTCAGAGGCATTAGAGCAAGCTATTGTTGTCAGCAACAGGCCCATTAAGCTATAATGAAGCAGGTACTGTATTCTGTTATTCCTGGTCATGTTTTGGTGAAATATTTTAATATCAATGTTAAATGTGCTGTTACAGCTGCAGTCCTGCCCGCTAGCCAGCCTGGCATATAAAATCTAAATAATGCCGGCCATACCAGGCGGGTAGCAAATAAAGAAAGTATTTCCTATTGGATAGAGGCCGGGGCATTATAAACTTTTAGCTCCCATAAACCCGTGCGGTTTTTTTCCTGTGTCTGGTTCAAAATTGTAATGCGCACAAACCTGGCCTCCACCTCTTTTTGGTGGCTAACAGGCCAGGCCTCTGCCATGGCATTGTTGCTTTCTGCATATAATTGCCAGTCGGTTCCCTGGGCTGAATATTCAATGCGGTATTCGTAATCGCCCATTACCAGATCGAAAACGGGTTGAATTTCTTTGATGCTGATGGATTCTCCATAATCTGCCTGAAGCCAGGGAGAGGGTGCGGTAATAGGGGCAGCCCAGAGGGTTCCATAGTCGTCATCGAATGCACCTTCCGCACTAAGTGCAGCACTTACAGCAGCAGAGGCCTTTACAGCAACAGGCTTTACCGGTTTGCGCAGGTTGTCAGTATTCACAAAGTCCAAGGCTACTCCCCTTTCGGTTGCCATCACTGGCTTGATCGCACCATCGTCTTCAAACTCCAGCTTGTCTATAAAAACCTGCCGGATTAGATCGCCGTTGGGCTTTACCTCTTGTTTTGCATGGGCATGGTAAACGATGTAATACTGATTACCCTGTTTCAATGTGTAGTGATGCCCGGGGCCGGTTACTTCACCATTTGGTGTTGACTTGAGAATAGGGCTGTTCTTGCCCTCAGTAAAAGGGCCCATCGGGCTGTTAGAAGTTGCGTATCGTACCTTGTAGGTGGAATCATAATAGAGGCTGTCGGAGTACATCAGGTAATAGATGCCGTTTCGCTTCATCATGTGTGGTCCTTCGAAATATTCGTTGGGCGTAATCAGCTTTGGCTCTTCCCTGAAGGAAACCATGTCTTCATTCAGCCGCCCTACGGCGCAGATGCCATCTTTAAAATCGAAACCTGAGCCCCAGTAAAGGTAGGCCTGGCCATCGTCGTCTATAAAGCAGTCGGCATCTATGCTGTGCATCTTTTCCCACCACTGCCGGTTTTCAATAAAGATGCTGTCGCCACCCAGTAAATTGTTAAACGGCCCTTTTGGATGATCTGCCACTCCTGCATAAATATTATGATCGGTAGAGGTGTAAAAGTAGAATTTACCGTCTGTACCCTGTGTAACAGCGGGCGCCCATATATCCGGCTTCCCCATAGAAGTTGGCCAGTTAAGCTTGGTTAGTTTCCAATCTACAAAGTTTGGTGAATACCAGACAGTAGCTTCATTTCCGGTAGTGGCATAAATGTAAAAAGTGTCCTGGTGCACCAAAATACAGGGATCTGCAAAATTGCCGGGCAGCATGGGATTACCGGAATAAACCACCTCAGATGCGGATTGGCCTGCACGTTGCTGCTGGTTACTGCCGGAGCAGCCTTCCAGCAGGTAAAGCGCACAGCTAATCATCATTAATAGAATAATAGGCCTGCGGTCCCGTAATGCTTTTATTTTCATACTCACTCTGAAAAGCTGTGGCTGTTAAAAGGTTAAGTTAATTAATTGCATCGGTTGTAAAGCGAAACCAATCGAAATTTGCAGTAGCATCTGCAGGTCCTTTTGCAGTAAGCCCTACACGAACAGCTCTGTCCCAGGGGGGCAGGTAAGAAGCATCAAGCGGCTGCTTGTTCAGCGTATTCCAGTTGGTGCCATCTGTACTCCAGGAAAACTCCATTTGGTCTCCCCCACTGGTTACCAGCCTTAGCTGAATGAGCTCTTCCCTTGGCGTGGCTACCTGCGCCAGGATTTGCTGCTTGTTCTCTTTCAATGTCCACAGCGTTAGATTTTCTGCACCTACCGAGAGCCCTACCGCATTTTCCTGGTCGCCAATGGCTGCCAAACCCGCCATTGTGCCATTTTGAAGCTTACTCTTAACTACTGCAGTAGTTGCGGTGTAACTGGGCGTGGTGGTGCGTTGTGCGAGCAGGTTCCCTATTCTGTCGGGTGATGCCTGCATTACCAGCTGGCCATCTTCTGCTGCCGTTAAGCTATAAAAAGAAGTAGGCTTGTCTACCGGCCACTGCCAGCCCCGGGCCAGATCATTGTCTCTGAAATCTTCTGTTACATTTAAATTATCAGCTGCGTTCTCCTGGTGAGGGGCTTCGGCGATAGTGCTTGGTGCTTCGTCGCTAAAGGAAGGCCAGCCGTTATCGCCCCAGGTAATTTTATCCAGCAAGCCTTCACGGCCTGTGTAAACAGTACCATCGGTGCTATAAGCATGGTACAGAAAGTAATACTCTCCTTCAGGGTCTGTTACCACCGAACCGTGGCCGGCACATTTCCAGGCATCGTTTTGCTTCATGATGGGATTGCTGCTGTATTTCTCCCAGGGCCCTTTCAGGCTTTTGGCCCGGGCTACCCCAACGCCATAAGTACACTCACGGCCACAGCAGGCATCTCCGGAATAGAAGGTGTAAAAATAATCTCCCTTGCGCAACAGGTAGGCCCCTTCTACCAAACCACCCTCCCAGGTTCCCGGCTCATTACGGAACAGCTCAAACATTTCTCCTGTAAGCTGGGTGCGTTCCTCGTTCATCCGCTGTCCCCACATGGGCGTCGGCAGGCCGCGGCTGTTCCCGTCTTCTTTCCAGATCAGGTAGAGATCACCATTTTCATCGCGAATAGGAAATCCATCAATTGAACCAACCTCCTGGCACACCAGCGGGCCATGATCGGTGTAAGGTCCGGTAGCTTCTGTAGCACTGGCAACCCCCACACACAGGTTACCTCCCTTCTTTTTGGCGGTGTAGTAGATGTAATACCGGCCATCTTCATAGGCTATCTCTGGTGCCCAAAAGTGCGCTTCTGCCCAATTGGGCAGTTCGGTAGGGAATACGTGTCCCTTTATTTCCCAATCTACCAGGTTGGTGGAATGCAGCAGTGGAAACAGCGGCGCCCATTCAGAGGAAGTGGCAGTTGCCCAGTAATCTTCTCCTACCCTTACAACGGAGGGATCGGCAAAATCGCCAGGCAATACAGGGTTTTCATAGGTAACCTGTCTGATGGAGTCAGCATCAGCACGCTGGGTCTCTACTGTAGCCGTATTTTTTTCGGTACAGGAAAAAATAGAGAGGCCTAGCAAACAGAAAAATATAGGTGTAATTTTCATAGCTACTACATTGAAATTGCTTAATGAGCATTCATTTATCTAAAACAGGCTTTTGAACGGTTGAGGAAGAAGGAACACCGGTTGCTACCACCGGCCATCCCTCTTGATAGTCGATCTGATCAATTAGCATCACTCTGCCTTTGTTTGGCGCTTCACCATCAATGGCATGATAAACAATCCAGTCCTGACCTGCTTTATCCTGCACAATTGAGTTATGGCCAGGGGCAATCCAGCGGCCCCCTTTGGCGAGTATAACACTATTCGGCCGGTCCGTTGCCGCTTCAAGCGTTTCGAACGGACCCATAGCATCTTTAGCACGCGCCACCATTACTGCATAATGGGCGCTTTCTCCACAACAATTATCTCCCGAGTAATAGAGGTAGTAATACCCGTTACGGTATACTACCCAGGCACCTTCTACCAACCTTTGATAATTAAGTGGATCTTCATTTTTAATGGGATGGACCAGCGCTGTAGGTGTTGTTTCTTCTTTAAAGCTCAGGCGGTCGGTTGTCAGCTCCTGCACCTTAATTGGCTCAAAACCAGATCCCCAATACAGTAACTTTTTCCCACTGACTGGGTCATCGAATGCCATTGGGTCAATACTCTCAAACTCTTTACCACAAAGCAGTGGTTCTCCCTTATCGATAAATGGACCGGCGGGAGATTGAGCTGTAGCGACACCCAGGCACTTTCCATTGGCCTCGCTTTTAGATTCTCCCGAATAGTACAGATAGTAAGTTTTGTTCAGGGAATCGTACTGCACATGAGGGGCCCAGAAATCGGTATCTGCCCAGGAAGGTTTTTTCGGAAGTGCATCTCCTACCCTTTCCCAATCTACCAGGTTACGGGAGCGGGCAACCTGTATATTCAACGTCTTTCCCGCTACTTCGCTGTTGGTCGCATACACATAATAGTAACCGTCTGCAGCTTTTACAACGGTAGGATCGGCAAAATCCTGGTCGAATACCGGGTTAATGTATGTAGGTGATGCAACCTGTGCTGAGTCCTCCTGTGCAATAGTATTGTCAATACGCTGCTGGCAGGCGCACAAGGCCAGCAGAGAGAAAAACACAATATTAAAGGAGCACAAAGCTTTAGCATTTGAACAGTGCATTTGATTGAATATCGAAAGAGACACAATTGTCTTCATTGAATGATTAATAGAAAGCTCAGACATTTCCCAATTTAATTTCATTTTCAGGCTGGTCTTTTCTTTAGTTAACTTCCAGGAGGTTCTTTACGGGAAGCTTGGGAAAAGGTGCGTGCGGTTCTGCCTGGTACCAGTATACTACCGAGCTAATGTCGGACTGCTGCGGCAGATACCTGTGATTGCTCCGCCAGCCCAGGTCCTGTACAGTCACCCTCAGGTCTTTTTCGAAACGGATTGGATCTATGATGTGCCAGCGATACAAACCAAAACGCTGCTGAGAGTGGTAAAGCCCATCCGGACGTATTACCTGATGAAGACCGGCATAGGCGGTGGAATACTCCTCGTATTGGTTGGTCTTTTTATTCTCGAAGTTGTAAGACCCCAGAAAGTAATCTTCGGCACCGGTTCCGTTAATGGTAGGAAACTCCTTATCACCATCCATGTAAAACTTAACTTCCCCTTCGCCCCACCAGCCATTGTTATTGACCCCCCAGGCCATGTAGGTACCTACATAATGCCCTTTTCCCCTGATGCCGTCTACCAATGTGTGGAGGGAACCCTGCGTGGGGTTGCTTCTGCGGAACTGGGCGTGTAAATAAGCTGCATCGTCGGGCACCTCGGTGAGGGTATAATCTACCTGATAGAAAAGGGTCATGGTTTCGGCATCAAGATTTTCCATAGTAATTCTGCACTTTCTGCGAAAAGGCATTACCCAAAAGCAATTGAAGGCGCTGCCTGGATTAACAGTTACCGCCAGTGAATTTAAGGGGGCATATTCGCCCCAGCCCATACCAAAAAAATCACCCACCGGCACTTCTATGGAAGGCTCCTTTTCTTCGTCCCAGTAAAACCTGATGATAGAAAACCGCCAGTTGCCTGTTGGGGTCATCCAGATATGTTGAATGGCCCCTGGACCTTCAATTTCTGCCAGTGTAAAGGTAGTGCCCGCTTCTATTCTCACAAACGGATTTACCTTCCACCCAACGCCCAGCTCGCGCGCCTGGTGTCCATGCACCCCTTGTTCCAGTGTGGCCATTCCGCCTTTGCCTTTTTCGCCGGTAGGATTTTCGGCGCTGATGGAGCGGGTCTTAGCATTGGAAAGCTGATAAAGATTACCCATGCCAGTATTTAAACCATTGAAGTCGCCTGCCTTCTGCGCCAGCACATTCGCTGAAAAACTGACTAGAACAAGTAGTAGTAATGTCTTCATGCTGTGTCTTTATCGAAAAAACCTTTCTCGCTATAACTTTACCTCTTGCATTGGCTATGCTGCAGCAAGACCCTCAATCAGAGATTTAATCGAATACGGGACCTTCCTGCTGTGTTAAACTGGGTTGCTGATTTTGAATGGTGGGCCAGCCTGCTTCCCATACCAGTTTATCCAGCATCAGAGATCTTCTGTTGGTGCCGTTTTCCAGGTAAGGGTTTGATTTTTTGATCGCGTGGTACAACATCCAGTCTGTTCCTTCGGTATCGGTAATGATTTCCGCATTGTGGCCGGGGCCGGCAAAACCATAGTCTTCAACGTTGGTCTGCAAAATAACTTCTCCGAAAGCGCCATCCGTTAGCTGATTGCCCTGTTTATCGACATAAGGCCCAAGCAAAGCTGTTGCACGACCTACCCGAACCCGATAGGTACTGTTAGCACCATTGCAACAGGAGCCTTCGGAAGCAAACAGATAGTAATAGTTCTCTTTCTTATAGACATAGGCGCCCTCCAGATGGGTATAAGCAATGGGGATTTTCTCGCCTGTTACCCCTTTGCCATCCTGGGTGAGTGCTATGGCATAAATACCCCTGAAGCTTCCCCAGAAAAGATACTTTTTGCCTGCCTCCTCAATGTAAAATGGATCAATGGAATTGGCAACGCCTATTTCTTCAGAGGAAAACAGTTTTCCATGGTCGGTAAATGGTCCTGTTGGACTCTCGGCAATCGCCAGTCCAATCCCAGGATTTGGATCTCCCCAGGTAGAAAAGGAATAATACATATAGTACTCTCCGTCAACTGCTGTTACATCGGGTGCCCAGATGCCGCCAGCTTCTTTCCAGTTGGGCTTCAGCCGTAAAGCATCACTTACAAAAGTCCAGTTCACCAAGTCCTGTGAACGGATGATAGGCACCAGGTGGTACCCTCCAGCATTCCCCCAATTATCCTCTGTACCATAAGCATAGAAATAACCCTCGGCTGCTACAACACTTGGATCTGCCAGTACAGGCGTGAAAACAGGATTGGTATAGCGCAATCCTTCTTCATCCGGATTAGGATTTCCGGGGGCCGGGCTGGGATCTGCACTGGCACAAGCCTGTGAGATCTGAAAAAGTAATAAGAGCCATATCCAGCTTTTCATGCTGTTGGTTACATTCATAGCTGATTAATGAAAGAATGGTAAAAATATTCTGCTGCTTCATACAGAGACGAAGCAGCAGAATAAGTTTGTATAAGCTTTACCAGTTAGGGTTTTGATCAAGATTAGGGTTTGCGTCAATATCGCGCTGCGGAATGGGCAATAGCTCATGCCTGCCTTCTACAAAATTGGCAAAAGCAGGATCACGATCGGCCAGGCCAGTGCCCAGATCACCCCAGCGTGCCAGATCGTTCCAACGGTGACCTTCTCCGGCAAGCTCCAGCAGACGCTCATGCTTCAATTGCTCCAGGAAAGCCTCCTGGTCCAAATTAGGCATCACCTCCGAGAGTGGCGCTAAACCAACCCGTTCCCGTACGCGGTCTACATACTGATAAGCTTGTGCAGTACTTCCTGTGGCATTCAAAACCTCAGCATACATCAGCAGCACATCGGCATAGCGGATATAGCGCCAGTTGTTCGGCGAACGGTAGCCTTCTCCATTTTTCCAGTGATCGTTCAAAAATTTACGAAACCATACTGCCTGGGGATCCTGAAAATTACGTTCGGCAAAAGTTTGTCCGTAAACCATGGTAAACTCAGGCCCGCGTTCGTCGGTAAAATCAAATAGATAGGTGGCAGCCAGGCGCGGATCACGCTCACCACTGACAGTTTGTTCTTCCAAAAACTCGGCAATGGGCCAGCGGTGTGCCTGCACATCGGACCAGCCAATACCGGCCGGGGCCATGAACTGAGCAATTGAGGTTCCATAGTTATGGTCGGGTGTCTGGGCATCATTGTCGGTAAATTCTGTGGGGTTTTCTGCAAACTGCCACTCAAAAACAGACTCCATGTTATTCTCGGTAGTTATCAGAAAATTATCGCGGTAGTCGGGCATAAGCCCATAAATGCCCGCTCCTTCTCCTTCTACCAGCCACTGCAACGGTTCCAGGGCTGCCTGATAGTTCTGCTGCTGCATATAAGCTTTGGCTAACATGGCATTAGCAGCACCTTTGGTAGCACGACCAAGGTCCTGGGCATTGGGATAAACTGCCGGCAAGGCATTTGCGGCAAATGTCAGATCTTCCACTACCTGTGCCCATACTTCTGCCTGTGAGGCGGTAGCCGGCAGGTCCTTGAGTGCCGAAGGGTCCAGCATGAGCGGTACATTGCCCCACAGCGTTACAAGGTGGTAGTAGAACAGACCACGCAGAAAATGGGCTTCACCCAGCAAACGCTGCTTCAGGGCATTGTCCATCTCTATGTCGGGCACATAGGTAATCACCTGGTTGGCCCTGGAAATACCCACATAAAGATCAATCCAAACATCGGCTACAGGGCCAAAATTATAATCGGGTTGAATAAATTTATCGATGGCATTGGCCAGGTCAGACCAGGGACTGGCACTGTAGCCAACATCGGAGCGGGAAATATACAATATGGGCATCCAGCGGGAAAAACCGCCCCTGTGTGAGGTGCTATAGATGGCATTAACACCTTGTTCGGCATCCTGGGCTTTGCTCCAGAACACGTCTAAAGTTGGTACGTTCGGATTTATAAGCTCTAAATCCTCTTCACAGCCGGTAAATGCAATACCCGCGACCAGTATAATATAGGATAATATCTTTTTCATTGATTGCATGATTTTGATTTTCAGCTTATAGACCTAATTGCAGGCCTATGGAAAATACACGACTGGCAGGCCAGTTGCCTACATCGTAGCCTCTTTCTAGAATAGCATTATCGGGATTACCTGTAACATCGGGATCTAAGCCAGAATATTTGGTGATGGTAAAAAGATTCTGGCCACTCAGGTAAACCCGGGCATTCTGCATTTTAAAGCGGTCAGCTAACCCCTGCGGCAGCTGATAACCAATCTCCAGATTGCGCATGCGCACATATCCGGCATTCTCCAGCCACCGATCACTTTCCAGCCTGGCATTATCGCTCAGGCCAGGATCGTCTGTTGCCACACCCAACCTTGGATCGGTACCGCCTGGGTTATCAGGCGACCAGGGATTGATGTCGCTTCTGAAATTGGTATTCTGGTAGCCATCCAGCACCTGGCGCACCCCATTTAATACTTCCTGCCCAAAAATACCTACCAGCTGCATGTTAAGGGTAAGTGCTCCATACGATGCATTCAATTGGGCACCAGTTTGTAGCGTAGGCCAGGGAGATCCCCGGTAGGTTCTGTCCTGCTGGTTAATGGTACCATCCCCATTTACATCTACATAACGAATGTCTCCTGGCTGTGCAAAAGGTTGGATCAGGCCTCCTTCTGCATTGGTATAGGCATCTATTTCTGTCTGACTTTGGAATAGTCCATTTGTTTGCAGCACATACCATTCACCTACCGAACGTCCCACCTCTGTACGGGTAATCCCCGTTTGCAGATAATTGATCCCCTCGCCCTGGTTGCCTACACTCTCTACTGTATTCTTAATAGTGGTGAGGTTAGCAGAAACGTCCCACTTAAACACGTTGGCTGTGCTCCGATAGGTGGCTGCCAACTCTACCCCTTGGTTGCGGATAGAAGCTGCGTTTACATAAGGATCTGCGATAAGATTTCCCAGGTACCAGGAGACCGGTAGCTGCACCAGCACATCCTCTGAAAGAGAATTGTAATATTCTGCAGACAGGCTGATCCTGTTGTCCATGAAGCCGGCATCGAAGCCAATATTCTGGCTGGTACGCGTTTCCCACTGCAGGTCGGGGTTGGCAAGCTGGGCCTGCGTGGCGCCCACAAAAGGCTCCTGATTGGGTCCAAAAATTGCCCGGGGGTTAAAGTTCAGATAACCTGTATAGGGCCAGGAGCCTACGGTTGAAATACCCAGTTGCCCCCAGGAAGCACGTAATTTTAAGTCTGAAATAAAGGGCACTTCAAAAAAGGCTTCGTCACTGATACGCCACCCCAGGGCAACAGAAGGAAAGAAACCGGAACGGTTATCACGGGCAAACCTTGAATCCTGGTCGTAACGTCCAGTAAGTGTGATAAGATATTTATCGTTGAATGTGTAGTTAACCCGACCCAGGAAGCCGCGAATTTTAGTATCAAGGGGACGTTCCCCATAGACCACCGACTCTCCAATTGCAGAGCTTACAGTGGTAAAATACTCCCCATTGAACAATTGCAGATTGGTACGACCACCAGAGGTAATCTCCCGTCTGGTATCCTGTTGTGAATACCCCACTACTCCGTTGACATCATGTTGGCCAAATACCTTGTTAAAGTTTAAAGTATGCTCAAAGAGCAGGCTGGTAAACCTGGAGCGCTCTTCGTTTACTACACTTGGCGCTGCAGGTTGGTTAAACCGGTATTCACCAGGCTTTTGCAAAAATTTGGAATAGTCGAAGCTTGCTTCGGCACCGGCATTAAAACGGTAGGTGAGGGCATCGAAGATCCTTACATCCACATAGGCATTGCCTACCAGTTTTGAATAGTTGCTGTTTCTGGTAGCAATTTCATTAACGGCTACAGGATTCCAGGCGTAGGTAACGGCATCCGTAGTACCAATGCCCCAGCCCAGAGGATTGGTATCTGTTATGTAATCATCGCTTTGCACCGGAATGATGGGCAGCATTTGGGGTATGTCGAAGAAGGGATTCCCTACCCAGGGTGCTTTTTGCGTAGAATGCGTGAGCACCAGGTTTTCCCCAAAGGTTATCCGGCCTTTCTCTGTCTGCGAATTGATCCGGAGAGCGCCTCTGTTAAAATCATTACCAATCAGTACTCCCTCATTGGTAAAGTAACTGCCTGATATCAGATAGTTACCAGAGGAAGTTCCGCCGGAAATGGTGGCATTATAATCCTGCATGCTTCCGGTACGGATCACCTCCTCCTGCCAGTCGGTATCAACGCCAGGGTTGAATTGCTCGCTAAGGCTGGCGGGGGGAGTTAAGCCGGAGTTCTCATATTGTCTGCGTTGCATGGCAATAAACTCCTGCCGATTCATCACATCCCAGCGTTTGGGGATCTGCTGCACCCCATATTTGGCGCTAAAGCTTAGCTGCGCAGGGCCTTCCTTACCTTGTTTAGTGGTAATAATGATTACCCCATTGGCAGCTCTGGAACCATAAATTGCTGCTGCAGAAGCATCTTTCAGGATCTGTACCGACTCAATATCATTGGTATTGATGGTTGGATTGGCATCCGAGATCATGCCATCAATTACGTATAGCGGGTCTGTATTGGTAAAACTGGCAACACCCCGTATTTCAACGGCAGCACCAGCTCCCGGCGCACCACTGTTACGAACATTAACGCCCGGCGCCAGGCCCTGTATAGATTCTGCCAGCGAAGCAGCGGTAACCCTGCTGGCCGATTCGGGGCTTACCACGCCCACTGCTCCGGTAACATCTTTTTTCTGTACAGTCTGATAACCAATCACCACCAGTTCTTCCAGTGATTCTACGTCCTCTATCAGCTGTACATTGATTGTAGACTGATTGCCAACCGTTACTTCTGTGTCTTTATAGCCAACAAATGAAAATACCAATACAGGTTGCTGATATTCATCTGGGATGCTTAGCCTGTAGTTGCCATCCATGTCCGTTACAGCACCCACACCAGTATTTTTTACCCTGATGGCTACGCCGGGCAAAGGATTCCCTGTCTCATCAGTTACCCTGCCGGAAACCAGTGTTTCATAGGCACTGATGCTGGTACGAACATGCGCAGCTATGTTTTGCCGCTGTATTGCAGTGGCTGCAAACAGCCCCCGTTCCTTGTAAAGCCCCCGCTCATTATTGGTTTGTTTTGCTCCCGGCTCAGTTTTCAGTGCTTCATTCAGACTGGCTGAATGTTGGGCTGAAGTAGAAGCCGGAAGACACCACACCGCTAATGCAAGGCCAGACATGCTTAACCAATGTGTAAATCTTCTTTTCATAGGTAGTTGATTAGAATAAGTTTGTAATAATGCTTTCGCTATTCCTCAAGCTCCACCAGGGTGGAATCATAAAGCCTGCTATGCACCTCTTTCAATTGCGCAGCAGGTATTTTCATCTGCCTGCGATCGTAGGTCATCAGGCCGTTGGTCTCAATTTCAACATCTGTGGTTTGTGTATAAATAGCAGCCGACAGGCCTTTGGGAATCATTTCTTCCAGTCTGCCGATAAAGCTTTTGTATTTCTCAAACAGCTCATCGGCATTCTTAAAGCTCTGATAGCCCCAGTTGTCCTTGGTCTGCCAGGTATGTCCTTCTATGGGTAGACCCAGCCCGCCGTATTCGCCCAGCACCAGAATTTGTTCTTTGCCAAACAAGTCTGCCCGTGGCATGGCAGGATCGGGATAGTTGTGTATATCCAGGATGTGCCCGACCGCATGGAAATTGCCCCCACTGGCACTATTCACCAGGCGGGAGGAGTCTCTTTGCATGGTCCAGTTGGTGATTTCTACAGTTTTAAACTGCCCCCAGGCTTCATTAAAGGGCACCCATACTACAATACTTGGGAAGTTGTGGAGGTTGTCCATGATGGCTGCCCATTCTGTCCGGAAAATCTTTTCAGATGCTTCGGTACGTTCCATGTCCTCACCCTCGCCTTCTATGCCCGGGCTGTTACCCCAGCGACCGCCCCAGTCGCCATTTGGCATATCCTGCCATACCAGCATACCTTCCCTGTCGGCATGATAGTACCAGCGGGCGGGCTCTACCTTTACATGCTTGCGAATCATGTTAAAGCCCATTTCTTTTGTTTTTTGGATATCGAACAGGAGGGCTTCTTCTGTGGGAGCGGTGTAGAGCCCATCAGGCCACCATCCCTGGTCCAGCGGGCCAAACTGAAATACAAATTCATTATTAAGCAGCATGCGCTGAATACCGTTTTCATCGGTTTCCATGCTGATCTTTCGCATCCCAAAATAGCTCTTCACTTCATCGATTACCCGTCCATTGCGCAGCAGCTCCACCCGCAGATCGTACAGGAAAGGATTTTCAGGCGACCACAACTTTAGGTCGGGCACCTGCAATACTGCCTCTTTACCAGCTTCCACCTCTATTGCTGCTACTTTGGAGCCAGCATCCATCGCCGTGATTCTTAGCCGGTCTTTTGCCTGAGCATTCTCTATCTGTGTATTTACTGTAAGTGTTTGCAGATCGATATCAGGAGTCTGCCGGGTGCTGGCTATATAAGTTTGGGGAACAGCTTCCAGCCATACGGTTTGCCAGATGCCTGTAACCGGTGTATACCAGATGGCATGGGGTTTACTTACCTGCTTGCCTCTGGGCTGTGGCCCCTCATCTGTTGGGTCCCATACCCGTACCGCTATTTCCTGCTGTTTAGCTTTATTAAGGTGGGGCGTGATGTCAAAAGAAAAAGGATCGTAGCCTCCCTCGTGCGTACCTGCCTTTTTACCATTTACCCAGACCTCGCACTGCCAGTCTACAGCCCCGAAATGGAGGAGTACTTTATTCTTTCTGAACCCCGCTGGCACACTCACCTTTGTGCTATACCAGAGCACGCTATCCTTACCTACCCTTTGGCCAACTCCGGAGAGTGCTGCTTCTATGGCAAAGGGCACCAGAATCTTTCCGGCAAAAGCAGTGGGCAGGGTGGTTTGTTGGCTGGGGGTAAGGGCGTAATCCCAAAGACCATTTAAATTTTGCCAGTTTTCCCGCACCATTTGCGGGCGAGGATATTCCTGCAAGGGCGCAGCAGGGTTTACCTGTTCTGCCCATGGCGATGTTATTCTTTCTGTTATTAGCTTCCAGTCAGTATCCTGGGCTACAGCCGGAGCTACATAAATTAAAAAAGTAAGTAGAAGACAGCAGTATAGTTTATGCATAGATTCTGATGAAAAAGGGTGATACTCTCATGCGTCTGTTTCAGGTGGTAAAGATTTACATTAATCGATTTGGCTTTCAAGTCCGCAAACGATTGAAATGTTCTTAATGCAATAAAGCCCTTTGGTAATTCCTCAAGCTGTCTCAGCAGATCAGAATTTCATCAAATCATCTCAAAAAAAGGCTTTCAAACGATTGTAAAGGATATTTGAGACTATTTATGGAACTTTGATACAGGATGTAGAAGCTTTGTGGCTATCTTTAAATACCAGCTTATTCATTGATTTGGGGTGTATCGATATGCCAAAAACCTTATACTTAAAAGCAGTATGGATCATGGCCTTGTTCTTCCTGCTGGAAGGGCCGCTTTTCGGGCAATCCTATTATTTCAGGAATTACCAGGTTGAATCAGGCCTTTCGCACAACTCTGTTATATGCACCTTACAGGATAAACAGGGCTTTCTATGGTTCGGCACCAAGGACGGCCTCAACCGGTTCGATGGCTATACTTTTAAAGTATTTCGGAGCGATGCCGAAGATACCAGCAGCATCGGCAGCAACTTTATACAAACGCTCTATGAAAGCAGGGGAAAGCTTTGGGTGGGCACCGACAAGGGGTTATATGAATATGAAGAAAAGACTGAAAAATTCAGCCTGCTAAAGATTACCACGAACAGCTATATTCGCGATATAACAGAAGACAAACGGGGTAACCTGTGGTTCATTTCTGGTTTTACCCTCTATCGTTATAATGAAAGCAAGCAGGTGCTGCAATCTTATGAAACCAATAAGTATTTTCTGGCAACTTCACTCTGTACAACACCCGATGGTACTTTATGGGTCTCCAGTACAGAAGGCACCCTCAACAAATACGATGCAGCACACGATTCATTCATTGGGGTTGATGTTTTTGAACATTCTAAACCGGCAGCCACCAACTGGATTGAAACCATTTACCCGACCAATGCCGGATCTATACTGGTAGGCACACAAAGCCAGGGTTTTAAGTTATTTGAACCCGCCCTTACCAGCTACAAAGATATTCTTACCTGCGATGCCGATAGCTCGTCACTCTTCGTGCGGGACTTTGTACAGGGCAACGAGGATGAATTTTGGGTTGCCACCGAAGCAGGAGTTTATCTCTATCACCTGGAGCGGGGAATTATTACCAACCTGAAAAAAAGTTATAATAACCCCTATGCCATTTCTGATAATGCGATTTATACCTTGCATAAGGACCGGGAAGGCGGCATATGGGCAGGTACTTATTTTGGTGGTGTTAATTATTACCCAAAGCAATACACGCCTTTCGAAAAGTTCTTTCCAAAAATTGGCGAGAATTCTATCAGCGGAAATGCCGTGCGTGAAATATGCGAGGATGGGTTGGGAAACATCTGGATCGGCACAGAAGATGCAGGATTGAATAAATTCAATCCGCGGACTGGTCAATTCACCAATTTCAAACCCGCAGATCAGGGAGCAGGACTCTCACATTATAATATTCATGGTTTGTTGGCACTGGGTAATGAATTATGGATTGGCACCTTTCACCAGGGCCTGGATGTCATGGACATTAAAACAGGCAAAATCCTGCGTCATTATACTGCCGGAGCCCAGGAAGGGGCGCTCAAAAGCAACTTTGTTTATTCTATCTTAAAGACCCGCTCGGGTCAAATACTGGTTTGTACCGCTGCAGGCATCAGCCAGTACAATCCGGAGAAAGACAGTTTTAATGCTCTTCCTGCTTTTCCCGATCACTATTATACCATTATGTTCGAGGATTCAGAGGGTACCCTCTGGGCAGGCACCTACCGAGATGGCCTCTACTTTTACAATCCCGCTACCCAGCAGAAGGGTTTTTATAAAAATGAAGCTGAAAATCTCTACAGCCTGAGTAATAATGCTATCAATGGCATCTTTGAAGACAGTGAACAAAATTTATGGATTACCACCGAAGATGGTCTAAACCAATTTAACAGGCAGAAAAAGAAATTTAAGCGCTTTACCACCCAGCACGGACTACCCAGCAATGTGACTTACCGGGTACTGGAAGATAAGCACCAGAAGTTATGGATCAGCACTTCTAAAGGTTTGGTGTGGTACGACCCAGGTTCTGCAGAAATGATTGTATATACGAAGGCAAACGGCTTACTGAGCGATCAGTTAAACTATGGTTCTTCTTTTATGGCCGCAGATGGCACCATGTATTTCGGAACGGTAAAAGGGCTGATGCGATTTGATCATACAAAATTTTTAAAAAACACCTACATCCCCCCTATTTATCTCACCGGATTTCAGGTACACAACCAGGAGTTACCGGTCAATAAGGCAAACTCGCCACTGAAGAATTCTATTACATTTACCGATAAACTGGTATTAAATCACAACCAGTCTTCCTTCAGCCTGGACTTTGCCGCTTTAAGTTATACAGCACCCGGTATGGCAGAATATGCCTATAAATTAGACGGACTGGATCGGGACTGGACCTATCTAAAGACTAACCGCAAAGTTTATTTCACAGAGCTTCCGCCGGGCAATTATACTTTTCAGGTAAAAGCCTCGAACAGCAGCGGCTTGTGGAACCAGCAGGCAACCTCCCTGGAGATAGAGATCCTGCCGCCTTTCTGGGCCAGCTCCTGGGCGTTTGCCCTGTATACACTCATGGGTATTTCGCTGATCTTTTTTGGCATCAGCTATTACCATCGGGTAGCACAACGAAAAAGCCTGCGAAGAATTAATATGCTGGAAAGTGAAAAGGAAAAGGAGATCTATCAGGCCAAGATTGAATTTTTTACGAACGTTGCCCATGAGATCAGGACACCGCTCACCCTGATCAAAGGACCTCTAGAGAAAGTAATCAAGTCTGCGGCCGATTATCCGGAAATAAAGGACAGCCTTCGGATCATGAACAAGAATACCACCCGCCTGCTGGACCTTACAAACCAGCTGCTGGATTTCCGCAAAACAGAAACAAAAGGCTTTAGCTTAAACTTTGTAAAAGTAAATATTTCTGATTTGGTGGAAGAGACCTTTTACCGGTTTAAGCCTGCCGCAGATCAGAGGAATCTTAGTTATAAGCTCTATCTACCCGAAGCACCCCTGTATGCATTTGTAGATAAGGAAGCCTTTACCAAGATCCTGAGTAACTTGTTAAACAACGCGCTGAAATATGCAGAAAACAGAGTTCAGGTAAGCTTTATGCCACTGGCGCCGGCAGATAAGGAATTCATGATTGCGGTCAGGAATGATGGCCACCTGATCCCCTCCGAAATGGGACAAAAGATCTTTGAGCCTTTTTTCCGCCTCAAACAAACAGAAAATGAACTCGGAACCGGTATTGGCCTGTCTCTTTCCCGATCTCTGGCCGAATTACACAAAGGTACCCTGGAATTAAAACAGGCTGACAATGATCTGAACACTTTTGTGCTGAGTTTGCCACTTCACCAGGATAATGAATTCACCTTCTATGACGATCAGCTAACAGATGCTACGGTCGTAGAGCACCCAAAAGAAGAGCATGAGCAAACCGCGGAAACAAAGCCTTCGCTTCTGCTGGTAGAGAACAACAAAGAAATGCTTGAATTTATTGCCGGAGAATTAAGTACTGACTACCATATCCTCAAAGCTTATAATGCAGAAAAAGCCCTTGAATTGCTTCAGAAAGAAAGCATCCAGCTTATTGTGAGTGATGTAATGATGGATGGCATGGGAGGATTTGAGCTTTGTAAGCTGATAAAAGCAAATATTGACAACAGCCATATTCCTATTATTCTGTTAACGGCTAAGAACAGCCTGCAAGCCAAAATAGAAGGCCTCGAGTCTGGTGCTGATGCCTACATAGAAAAACCTTTTTCGCCAGAGCACCTAAAGGTGCAGATCTCCAACCTGCTCACCAACAGAACGAAGATAAAAGACTACTTCTCCAGCTCACCACTGGTACACCTAAAGAGTATTGCCTACTCCAAGGCCGATGAATATTTTCTGGAGAAATTAAATGATGCCATCTATAAAAACATCGCCGATGCAGATTTGCACGTGGATCATCTGGCAGAGATCATGAACATGAGCCGGCCTACCCTGTATCGGAAGATCAAGGCCATTTCCAACCTAACGCCCAATGAACTCATTAACATTGCCCGCCTGAAAAAAGCTGCAGAATTATTGGCAGAGGGTGAATATAAGATTTATGAAATTGCCAACATTGTCGGGTATAGCTCACAGACCAGCTTTGGCAGAAACTTTCTGAAACAGTTTGGCATGACACCATCGGAATACGCCAATTCAAAAACAGGTGTATTGAACAAACAATAGCGTTAATATTTTCTGCTTATGGTTAAGAAGTAATGGTGACTTATCAACGCATACCCTTCCTATTATTACCAGCCAGTACTAATCTACCATTGTCAAAGAATAGAAAGGGAGAACACTACGCCAGCTACCAGCACTTAGTAAGGGGAAATTTCCGGAGCCGGCCAGGCCATCGCTAAAGCTGAAAATGTTTGATACTTAATGAAAGATAAAAGAGCACAAAAAAACAGCGCCCGGTTACAGACGCTGTTTTATTTTGTGATGATATGATTTATTCTACAGTTACTGATTTTGCCAGGTTACGGGGCTGGTCTACGTTACAGCCGCGCATAACTGCAATATGATAAGAAAGCAGTTGCAAAGGAATTACTGAAACCAGTGGCATCAGTGCATCATGGGTAGCAGGCACTTCAATAACAAATTCTGCCATATCAGGAATAACATCGTCGCCTTCGGTGACAATAGCAATTACACGGCCTTTTCTGGCCCTTACTTCCTGGATATTAGAAACTACTTTTTCATATGATTTATCGCGTGTAGCAATAAATACTACGGGCATTTCTTCATCAATCAGGGCAATGGGCCCATGTTTCATTTCTGCCGCGGGGTAGCCTTCGGCATGAATGTAAGAGATCTCCTTCAGCTTCAGAGCACCTTCCAGCGCTACAGGGAAGTTAAAACCACGGCCCAGGTAAAGAAAATTGCGGGAGTCTTTAAACAATTCAGAGATGTATTTTACCTGATCGTTTAATTTCAGGGCTTTCTCTACTTTGCCGGGGATAAGCTCCAGTTCTACCAGCATTTGTTTGTACTGGGTAAGTGAAATGGTACCGCGCTGGTGAGCCACCTGCAGAGCCATCATGGTCAGTACAGTCAATTGCGCTGTAAACGCTTTGGTAGAAGCAACGCCAATTTCCGGCCCGGCGTGGGTATAAGCACCTTCGTGCGTGGCACGGGCAATGGATGAACCTACCACGTTACACACGCCAAAGATGATTGCACCTTTGCTTTTGGCCAGCTCAATGGCCGCCAGGGTATCGGCTGTTTCGCCGGACTGGGAGATGGCAATTACCACATCACCCTCTTTAATTACCGGGTTTCTGTAGCGGAATTCAGATGCATATTCCACTTCTACCGGAATACGGCAGAATTCTTCAATGATGTATTCGGCCACCAGACCTGCATGCCAGGAT
>JASLAE010000231.1 GCA_030147305.1 Cesiribacter sp. | reverse complement strand
GATATCCTTTATGATCTCCCAGCAACAGCGTTCTGAATTCAGTGTCTTCGAGAAAAATAAAATCTACTTTTCTGCCTTCTACTGTTGCTCGTTTTCTATATAGTGGTTCCATGTATGTATGCTACGAAAAATTATTTTATGTAGTGATTAATGTAAAAAATCAGGAACAGTAACCATCACCTAAACATTTGCCAATGAATTCGCCCGCACCTGCTCCTTAAAATAAAAGTAAACGGTAGTTCCTTTGCCAGGTTTACTTTCCGGCCGTACGGATCCACCATTGTATTCAGGCAGGGTCTTTAGAATGTAAAGGCCCTCAACCATACTTTCGACACCTTTAGCGCAAGTGTGAAAAGGCTTGAAAAGATTTTTGAAAAGGCAGCAAGGTTGATGAACAACTGAATCCAGCATTATATTGCTTATCGGTAATTTCAGGTCATGGCTGAGCATAAAGAGAACCCCCCTGTTAATTCATTCATTTCCTGCAACTCCTGATTATACTCCTGCCGGGAAGCTCCCAGTGTTTTCAGTATCATATGAAGTTCTTGCCGATGTGCTCAGCCGATCCGCTGGCAAAGGATATTCAGCCCGCACCACTTTTTGAGCTTCAGCAGCATCTATCTGAAGCAACAGATGCTCCGGAAGACAAATGAACTGGAGTGAAAAAAGCTCATGCGCTGCAGACAAATAGGAAAACTTATAGTCTTCGGTGGGTGCTTTATCATTAAAAGCTAAGGCAATTTTTTCCAGATAGTTCTGTGCCTTCTCGCCCGGAAACAACACAGAAAATCTTTTACCATGCAGCTCATCTGCTGTACGTTTCAAGAGCCTTTGTGCTTTGTGGTTTAGCAAATGGAGTGTAAAATCTTCAACTACATCATTTTCATCCAACAGAGGTGCCCATACGATCAGACCCTGTGCATTCTGATTAAATACATCCTCAATGACAGACAACTCCTCTTTACTTTCCAGCATTTTCTGAAGGCGACCCAGCGCTAACAATGGCCCCGCATCCAGATCACGCTTAATTATTTTGAAACAAACGGAGATGGTTTCCCATCCTCCGCCAGGATTCAGAATCCGAAAATTAACCGATCTTAACTGATCATCTTCTGCTTCTGAAAGTTCTGAAAGAAAAGCAGCTTTTCCCGCTCTGTCACTTTGATGCACCAGATAGTCCCTTTCCTCAGAACCCCAATGTTTAAGTGCAGCCGTGTAGTAGCCATCGAGATTGTCAAATGTAGGACTGGTGGCAATAATTTCGTTCGTTGATAAATTCAGGACGAATAATTCTTCCTGCGAAAAGGTACAAAATGCTTCTAATGAAATATTAATTGTTGATATATCAGTTACCATAAAAATGTCTGGGTTTTCAAGCGCCCGTTATCAGGCTTCTATCTTGTTGAACACTTACTCTGCAGGCTATACACGCAAGCATGTGCAGCAGCTGTGTTAATAATCATAAATGCTTTTCTGACGTGAAATTGATGAAATGTATAGTCCAGTGCTGTGATCAATCGGATGGCATTTACATTAAAGGGTATTTGGTAAGTCAGCCTGTCTAAAAATCACAGCTTATTGTGCTGTTATACCCATCAACTTCTGCCCGGGTTCTGTAAAAAAATTTAAGAATACAAACAGTAATTCTATAAGTACATAGTATGTGCCAAGATTACCCTGCCTGCCTAATTGATACACTAGGGTTTAAATTTCACATATTAAAAGAAAAGATGAAAAAACGGACGCCCATAACATAATATCAAAATGACAAAGAATTACCGGAATAAGATGGGTTTAAATTTTGAGTATTTGGCGGATAGCCAGGGAAGCAACGCGAAAATATAGTGTCAAAGCCCTCCCCCTAAATTTCATCTCAACTCACAAAGCATACAAAAACCAGGCTATTAAGGCATTCTGATTTTAACATTGCATCAGCCATTGATGGAAATGATCATCAAAAATAACAGCGCATTTTCAAGCGCTCTTTAGGAATAAAAAACCTGATAAAAAAATACCCAGGCCCGTGGAAGGAAAGGGCCTGGGCTTTTAGGATTCAGTTTAAAAAATCAGCCAAACAGATTAAAAAATAAATCAGGATCTTATAATACTATTTACATACATGATGCCAAGAACGGAGTGTTATATTGAAAACAGCCCTAATTGTTGATCTAACCCTATATTTTTGTTTAAAAAAATTAAACAATGAATAAAGAACAGTTAAATAACCTTGCCATTATGACACGGTTTTCTCTTTTTGAAAACTAAACAGTGACTTTTCCTTCTTCCTGTTATAGGCAAGGAACCACTTGTTGAAATCATCGAGATAATGAAAGCAGGCAAGTTTGCCCCATTCATCTTCTCTAGCATGTTTTGTACTGGCATCAAACCCAGCGCCAAAACCAGCCATAAAACATCGCTTTAAATCATGGGTCACATAAACCTCTAAACATGGGTTCAGGACTGGTGCCGGGGCCTTTCGGTCCTTTTCTGCCGCAGTTTTATCCTGTATCCCTTGTTGTTCGCAGATAGCTTGTACAGCTTCAGCACAGTTTTCCCGTTGCTGGCGTAAAAGCTCTTTAACCTGATATTCTGAATATACTTGCATGATAATAGCTAGGTAAAAAATAAAACATGCGCCCACCACTAAAATTAATCACCTTATAAACCTGAGACTTGGCAGCCGCCATATTTTATAAATCAATAACTATGCTAATACCAAAATTGCTGTTTTTAGCTTAGGAATCTGGCAGGGCATTGTAGCTACACTCACATGTGTTTTCAGGTTTTTAGAAATGATAAACAGCAATACATAGCAGATCCTGCAAGGGTATTAGGCAAAGCCATCAACTGACGGCTGCGCTAGAAACTCAATTCCAAAAAAGGAAATCTGAAAGGGAAATTAATAAACCAAAGTGGGGTTGCTGTGTTGGTAAATTATTGTTTGCTGCTACCGGGTATTTTCAGTTGACACAGCTTGAATTGACAGGCATGAAATTGTATAGAACTGGAGCTGGCAGCAACTAATAATTAAAGCATCCTGTATGAATAGCCTATACCTGCTCAGTTGTGAACATGGGGGCAATATTGTTCCTCCGGAATATACATCACTATTCAAAGGTGAAGAAGAAGTGCTCTATACCCATAAGGGAATAGACTTTGGGGCGCTCAGGCTCGCCCAACTGTTAAAAAAAGCCACCGCATTTCCCCTTTACTATACCACCATATCCCGGTTGCTTGTTGAGGCCAACAGATCACTAGACAATGATGAATTATTTTCTGATTACAGCAACGAGTTGTCTGATGAGGAAAAGGAGGATGTGCTGACTAAGTATTATTATCCACACCGCAACCAGGTTGAAGAAGCCATTGAGAAAGCAATTCATACAGGAAACAAGGTACTACATCTGGCAGTGCATACTTTTACCCCGGCAATGGATGGCGAAGTCAGAGAAGCTGATCTTGGAATTTTGTATGATCCCGAACGTTCAGTAGAGCATACATTTGCGACCAGGTTCAGGGAGGCGCTGCTGGGACAAAATGCTGCACGCACTGTCTTATTCAACTCACCCTATCCTGGTGTTGATGATAGCCTGCCTACTTATCTGCGTAAAAAGTTTTCTCAGCATCACTATGGCGGTCTGGAACTGGAGGTAAACCAGAAGTTCTTTTTAAACGGTGAAGGCGCTGTGTGGGAAACCTTAACAGCAGAAATAAGGCAGGCATTTCTGGCCGTAACAGGTTCTCCCTCCTAATACATTCATAAAACTTCATTGGTGATCCTGAAAACTAACTATCCTCTGTTATGTAAGTAAGAAAACAACAATGAATGTAGGCATGCATTTTAATAAATATCAAGTCCATCAGGTCATTTCCAGCCGATCGTGACAGAATGATGCTGTTAGTTGAAAGGCAGATCGAAATCAGACTTCTGACAATAGATTCATCAGATTGTGCCTTCGGGTATGGTTTGCCCTAATTTCTGCCACCATGGCTGCTGCCTGCTGCTCATCAATCTGCCGGATTTGCTTTAGTGCCTTTGCAATGGAATGATAATGCGAATTACCCGTAAACTGGAGGTTTT
>JASLAE010000128.1 GCA_030147305.1 Cesiribacter sp. | reverse complement strand
GGTTTAAAGTACGTAGATCACTGCGTGGGCAATGTTGAGCTTGGCCAGATGAATAAATGGGTTAAGTTTTACGAAGATGTGATGGGCTTTAAACTACTCATTACCTTCGATGACAAAGACATCAGCACCAAGTATACCGCCCTGATGAGCAAGGTTGTGAGCAATGGCAACGGCTATGTGAAATTCCCGATCAACGAGCCGGCTGCCGGGGTTAAAAAGTCGCAGATAGAAGAATACATTGAATTCTACAAAGGGGCCGGAGTGCAGCACATTGCTATTGCCACAGATAACATTCTGGAAACTGTTGCAGAGATGCGGCGCCGGGGGGTTGAGTTTTTGTATGTTCCAGAAACTTATTACGAAGATCTGCTGGACCGGGTGGGCAGCATTGAAGAAGACCTGCAACCCCTGAAAGACCAGAACATTCTGGTAGACCGTGACGAAGAAGGTTACCTGCTACAGATCTTTACAAAACCTGTGCAGGACCGGCCAACGGTATTCTTCGAGATCATTCAGCGAAAAGGCGCCAAGAGTTTCGGCAAAGGCAACTTTAAAGCGCTCTTCGAAGCCATTGAACGTGAGCAGGAATTAAGAGGCAATCTTTAGTAGTTAGTAGTTAGCACTGAACCTTATCATTGAGATAGTGAGACAGTAAGGCAATACCCTGGAAATTAAAACAAATTAGCTGATACAAGTGGGTTATTGTCTGCCTTCAAACCCCTTGCTTCTAATGCTATTTATATTTTTTGATGACCGCAAAGTACTTTTCAACATATGGAAGTTAAAGACAAAGCACAGGCATGGCTGAGCAGCCCGGCCGTAGATGAACAAAGCAAGCAGCAAATTCAGGACTGGCTGGCGAGTGGCAACGACAACGACCTGACCGAGGCCTTTTATAGGGACCTGGAATTTGGTACCGGCGGATTGCGCGGTATTATGGGTGTTGGTTCTAACCGTATGAATAAATATACGGTAGGCCTGGCTACCCAGGGCCTGGCCAACTACCTCAAAAAATGCTTTCCAAACGAGCAAATTTCAGTAGCCATAGCACACGACAGCCGCAACAACAGCCGCTATTTTGCCGAAACAACTGCCGATGTATTTTCTGCCAATGGCATACAGGTTTACCTGTTTGAAGCGCTGCGGCCAACCCCTGAATTAAGCTTTGCCATACGTCACCTGGGCTGCCAAAGCGGTGTGGTGCTTACAGCTTCCCATAATCCTAAGGAGTATAATGGTTACAAAGCTTACTGGAATGATGGCGCCCAGCTGGTGCCGCCACACGATAAAAATGTAATCAATGAGGTGAATAAGCTAAAGGGCATCGGTGAAGTTAATTTCAACAAAAATGCTGCGCTGGTAAAACTAATTGGCAAAGAAGTAGACGAAGCCTATATCAACAAGGTGGTCGCGCTCAGCGTATCACCGGAAGCCATTAAAGCACAGGCAGATCTAAAAATTGTTTTTACGCCCATTCATGGCACCGGCATTACGCTGGTACCGGAGGTATTAAAGCGCATGGGCTTTAACAATGTACATATAGTGGAAGAGCAGGCCGAACCCAATGGAAACTTCCCTACAGTTGAATACCCAAATCCAGAGGAGTCTGAAGCCCTGAGCCTGGCCCTGAAGAAGGCCAAAGCACTGGATGCGGACCTGTTGATGGGCACTGACCCGGATGCGGACCGCGTGGGGATTGCCATCAAGAATAATAAAGGCGAATGGCAGCTCCTGAATGGCAACCAAACAGGTGCACTCCTGCTTTACTACCTCCTGGATGCCTGGAAAGAGAAAGGCAAGCTTAACGGCCGGCAATACATTGTAAAGACCATTGTTACTACCGACCTGATCGATAAAATGGCCGAGCAGTATGGTGTTGATTGCTACAACACACTTACGGGATTTAAATACATTGCCGGCATCATTCGGGAGCTGGAGGGTAAGCGTGAGTTTATTGCCGGCGGCGAAGAAAGCTACGGCTACCTGATCTCCGATTTTGTGCGCGACAAAGATGCAGTTGCCTCCTGCGCCATGATTGCAGAGATGGCTGCCTGGGCTAAAAATAATGGTCAAGGCCTGTATGAGCTGTTGCAGCAAATGTACAGACGCTTTGGCTATTACCAGGAGTCCCTCATCAGTGTAACAAAACCAGGCAAGAGCGGTGCCGAAGAAATTCAGCAGATGATGACGCAGCTGCGCCAGGACCCGCCACATGAAATAGCTGGGAGCCCCCTGGTGAAGCTGATGGATTATGAAAATGGTACCTGCATGATGCCCCTGGAAGGCCAGGTAGATCCACTGGATTTCCCCCGCTCAAATGTTTTGCAATTCCTGACAGAAGATGGCAGCAAGATCAGCGCCCGCCCATCCGGTACAGAGCCCAAAATAAAGTTTTACATCAGTGTAAACACCAATGCTAAAGAAGGTGAAGAAGCTGCAGAAGTGAAACGCAGGCTCGATGACAAGGTGCAGCAAATCGTGGAGGACATGAAACTGAAATAGGCAAGGGTCTATTTACAGTATAAAGCCGCAGCTGTTATTCACGGCTGCGGCTTTTTTCTGCCCACAGATATTAACGGCCAGGTAATTCGTCTAGCTGCTGCCGCTGTAAGATCTCCTGGTAAGAAGACTGATCTGTTCGGGGCGTTTTGCCTATAACTGACAGAGAACCGTCGGTTTCCAGGATAATGGCTTCTACTTCTTCCAGGCTGCTGAATTTCTTCTTGCGGACTGTTCCCAGCAGCGAATCTTTCCGCACCCGCTGCTTACGCAGGGCTTTTTCGAGGAATTCACCCCGGTAGTAAAGCAAGGTTGGCTGCGAGGTGACCAGCTGGTAGAACCACTGCGACTTGTTCTCCAGCTTAGAGACGATGAACTGCAGCAGGGCCAGCAGGGCAAAAGTGGTAACTGCCTCAGCAACCGATACCTGCTTGGCAGTAAGAATACGACCATACGCTGAACCCAGGGCTAAGGTGATTACAAAGTCAAATGCATTCATTTTGGCCAGGGTTCGCTTGCCCGAGATCCTTAAAATAAAAATAATTGAAATGTAGGTGAGTGTGCCCACAACAATGGTCCGTAACAGGGGCTCCCAGCCGTTCCAGAAAAATACTACGTCATCCATTACTTTCTAATTTTGAAGGCCAACGCCAGGCAGCATTTTCAGTTAAGCCAAGGAGTAACTTACGCCGGTCAGCCTTCTCTTTAAAAATTTGTTCAAATGCCCTTCTACTGCATACGGGTATTCCAGCACTGCTAATTTTTTCCCAGTCAGGCAGGGGCGGCACCTGCTCTCTGGCATGGATGTGTGCAGCTTTTAGGGTATGCAGATAACTGCTTACAGAGGCGCGGCAGGAAATTAGAATAGTGGCCGCTGGCCGGTATTTTTCCTCTACACATTCCATGATGATGGTCAGGGCGTCATCCAGTACAGGTAAGGCAATAGCGCTGGACTTATCTGCATTTTGGGCATGGTAATAATGCAAAATAGGATACGCCAGGTGCTGTTCATTGAGTGTGGCCAATTGACCGGAAAGTGTATTAAGCTGAAGTTCTATCGCTCCAAAACCATCTCCGGTCCACTGTGCGGACACAAAATCATCGGCAGTTTTTGCAATGCTGGTTACCTGGCTGGCAAAGGATCGTTTGGTTACTACCGCAGAGATAATTTGCATAAGGTAGGTAATGGATAGTGTAACCAGGCCCATTCCACTGAAAGCCACGCAAGAGCTCAGAAACTGCCAAATGCTGCTTTGGGGAATAAAATCACCATTGCCTACGGTAAACATGGTATAGGCTACGTACCACATGGTGCCGACAAAGTCCGGTAACTCCCCTTCAGAGGAGGCCAGTGCGCCCTCACGGGAATAAAACATCATGGACCAGCCCAGCCAAATAAAAACAATCCAGCATATTACGGTTAGCAGTAAAACAAGGGGACCTGCAAGGCTTAGAGCACCATGCTGCTTCTGTTTAAAAAGTGCCCGCCATGCTTTCCAGATGCCGGTGGTCAGGCGGGTGGTTAGTGGGGCTGAATTTCCATCAAGCCATAATGTTGTCCAAAGTCCTTCTATCACTGACCATAACATGATCATACTCCCACCT
>JASLAE010000076.1 GCA_030147305.1 Cesiribacter sp. | reverse complement strand
GTCGAAGGAATGCGGATGTATCTTAGGCTCGGTAAGCTTGATTAGATTTACATAGGCAGCTGTTTTTTTTGCTTTTTCAGCTGCAGAAGGAATCTGGTCTGCTACCCATTGCTGAATCTTTTCCAGGCTTTCCTGATCTTCTTTGGACGTGAACATCTTCAGGTTCGGAGATTCGCTGGGCACATCTGCATCTGCCGTATTGTTAAAGAATGCGAAGGATTTATAATAATCTTCGTGCCGGATCGGATCGTAGGGATGGCTATGGCATTGCACACACTCCATGGTGGTACCCTGCCATACGCTCCAGGTGGTATTTACCCTGTCCAGGATGCCGGCCACCCTGAATTCTTCATCATCCGTTCCTCCTTCATCGTTGTTCATGGTGTTTCGGTGAAAAGCAGTAGCAATGATCTGCTCATCGGTAGGATTCGGCAACAAATCGCCAGCCAACTGTTCTATCGTAAACTGATCGAATGGCTTGTCTGCATTAAATGATTTGATCAGCCAGTCGCGGTACTGCCAGATGTTGCGGGCCCCGTCTTTTTCGTATCCCTTTGAATCGGCATAGCGGGCAAGGTCCAGCCAGGTGGCCGCCAAATGTTCGCCAAAGCGTGGCGATGCCAGCAGGCGGTCTACTACTTTTTCATATCCCTGCTGGGTGGTATCCTTGAGGAACTCCTGCAGCTCCTCCTGGCTGGGTGGCAGCCCAGTCAGGTCCAGGGAAACCCGGCGCAGGAGCGTGGCCTGATCTGCCCGTGGCGAAGGTATCAAGGCATGTTCTACCAGTTTATCTAAAACAAACGCATCGATGTTATTTTTAGCCCAGCCAGAGTTTGTCTCGGGCACTTCTACCGCAGCAGGCTTAATGAAAGCCCAGTGATCCTGCCATTTTGCTCCCTGTTTAATCCATTTGGTCAGCAAATCAATTTCTTCTTCAGAAAGCGGATCGCCTTCGGGTGGCATGCGTACTTCCGGATCGGAATGTGTGATGCGGCGGATCATTTCACTCTCACGGGGGCTGCCTGGAACTATGGCTGCTTTGCCCGATTCGTTGGGTTCCAGGGCCTCTTCCGCAAACAGGAGACTGAACCCGCCCGAACGTTTTACACCACCATGGCAGGTAATACACTTTTTATTGAGAATAGGCCGGATGTGCTCGTTGAATTCAAGCTGCTCACCCGACGAAAAGTTTAAGGTATTGAGCTCCGCCGGCTTATAGGAAGCCGGTACAAGCGCATACACCAAAGACCCTGCAGCAACCAGTAGTAAGAAGAGATAAATAATATTTTTAGATCGAGAAGCTGCCATACGTTAAAGCATGTTTATTTATATCCCTGTTAAGCCTGTGCATCAATTACATACACACCAACATTGAGGCACTTTTGCATTAATGCCTATTTAGAAAAGATAAGCACTGTCCTCTCATTGTCAGTTCAATAGCAGGTTGAAAAGAGGTGAGGCATCATTATACTGCTGAATATTTTTATTTCTGTCATGAAATACCAATTTTATTTTGGCATCAACCCTATATTCAGTAGATAAGAGGCATTGAGATTGATATTTTAAAATGCCTTTGTCGTCTGATTGTATTGGGCAATCCGGTAAAGATTCTGTATCACTCATGTGCCAGGGAGACCAAAGCATATCCGGCAACTCCACGACTAGCAAACACAGCACTACAGAATAAGATTTCAGCGAATGAAATAGCCCATATATAGCATCACATTTTTCATTACTTGTACTACTAATGTAGCGCATGAAACAGCTCGTTTCAACAAGTAATTAACAAGCAGTTCATCATGGAAATCGCTAAATAATCAACTATGCAGTTTGATCGACACTACTTGAATAATCTGATAAGCTTAAAAATCTGAAAAATTTATCAATTTTATCATATAAAAATTAGCGAGTTGTGGTAATATATTATCAATCTTAGGAATAGCTATTTGTATAAATACAAATTATTCAATAGCAATGAGTATCGCCTATTAAGAACATGTAGCGAAAATAGAGGTAGCTTTTTCCTGGGTGGGGTTCGTAATGGATAGGGCTATAACCGGCGAATTTTAATATTTCTGTACCATACCTCCTGGCCATGATGCTGGAACATAATGTGCCCTTCGGTTTCGCTGGCAAAGCCTTCAATGTCGGTAAATTTACTTTGCTCAATAAGCTTCTTCATCTCCGGGCTGTTCATCTGGTATTCTACTACTTTACGCCCGTTGAGCCAATGCTCTACCTTATTATTCTGTACCAGAAGCCGGGCAGTATTATACTCACCAACGGGCTTGAGCTCTTTATTAACGGGGGCGATCAAGTCGTACAAAGCTCCCGCGGAACGCTTGGGCTCTTTGTCATCGAAGCCAATGTCATCCAGGAGCTGCAACTCAAAGTTACTTAGCCAGTTGGGACTGTTGCCATTACCGGCTTCGGCCATGGCATCTTCCTGCACATGAAAAAATACGCCGCTGTTACCACCCTCCGACATCTTCCACTCAAAAGTCAACTCAAAATCCTTGTATCGCTCCTTCGTCAGCAGATCTACGTTGCTGACACCCGTGATTGCTTTTAGCGCTCCATCTTCGATTGCCCAGGCAGAGGAGGGAAAATCAGGAGTTTTATAACCTCTCAGTTGGTCTACTGAAGTACCGACAAATAGGTCTTTTGAGGGTGCAGTGGATGAGAAAGTGGTTTGCCTGTCAGACGTACAAGCCATGAGCCATATAACGCAGCTGATCATTAGGTAGAGGTACCGCATGAGAATTAGTATTAATTTGTATTTAGTTGATGAATAGTGAGTAAAGTGATTATTCGGCAAAAATTACTCCTACTAAAACAAAGGGTTATAACGAACAAGCGCTGGATAATCAACACTTAAGTGACTACAAAACTATTAGCGCTTTTACTGTTAGAAATCAGATAATCTGCCCCATTTATCATAAATCTTGGCAATTTGGAACATTCCGCTAAAGTCCCTTATTTCAATTTATAAAAACTACGGGCATTCCTACCCATGATCTTCTCCTGATCCTCCAATGGTATTTGTTTTATATAACGCTCTAACAGTGATAAAACCCTGTTGTAAGGAGCTGCCAGCAGGCAAACGGGCCAGTCGCTGCCAAACATCAGCCTGTCAGAACCAAAAGCCTCCAGCACCACCTCCAGATAAGGCTCAATGTCCTCTTCCCTCCAGTGGTTCCAATCAGCTTCTGTTACCAGTCCAGATAATTTACAATGCACGTGCGGGTGCAGGGCCAGCTGCTGTATGTGCGTTTTCCAGGGCTCCAGCAAACCGGCTTTGATCGGGGGTTTGGCAATATGATCCAATACAAACGGTTGGTCCGGAAACAGCTCCACAAATTTTAAGGTAGCAGGCAGCTGCTTGTGCCCAATCAGGATATCATAGGTCAGGCCATACCTCTTAAGTGCAGCTATTCCCCGCATGAATTCCTCCCGAAACATATAAGTTTCATCGGGTGCTGACTGGATAAAGTGCCGCAGGCCTACTGCTTTAGGGTTCATGGCAAATGCCTTGAGCTTTTCTTCAAAGTGATCATCATTGTAGTCAATCCAGCCAACCACCCCCTGTACAACCTCACTTTTGTTTGCCAGCTCCAGTAAAAAACGGTTTTCCTCCAGGCGCTCTCGTGCCTGTACGGCAACTGTTCCTACTACCCCCTGCTTCTCCAGTTCTGGTAAAAGGTCTTCCGGCAGGAAATCTCTTTTTAACAGTGCCTGTTCTTCACCTATCCAGCTGTATTCCTGCGCATCATAATACCAGTAATGGTTGTGTGCGTCAATTCTATCCATCACCATTATGCCTTGTATGCTACCATTTGCTGACTAGCCGTGCCCAGGCCGTCAATGCCTAGTTCAACCCTGTCACCTGGCTTTAAGTAAATGGGAGGCTTAAAGCCAAGACCCACCCCTGCGGGCGTGCCTGTAGAAATAACATCGCCAGCTTGCAGGGACATAAACTGGCTAAGGTAGCTTACCAGAAAAGGCACATTAAACACTAAATTCTTTGTGTTGCCATCCTGCATCATCTTGTCGTTTACCTTAAGCCACAGCCGGAGGTTATCTACATCCTTGATTTCATCTTTGGTGGCAAGAAATGGTCCAAGTGGGGCAAAGGTATCGCAGCTTTTTCCCTTCACCCATTGTCCGCTGCGCTCCAGCTGAAAAGCCCGCTCACTGTAATCGTTGTGCAACATATAGCCTGCCACATATTCCATGGCTTCCGCCTCACTTACATAAGCTGTACGTTTGCCAATTACTACGGCCAGTTCTACCTCCCAGTCAGTTTTTTCGCTTCCTTTAGGGATGATAATGTTGTCGTTGGGTCCACAGACGGCAGAAGATGCCTTGAAGAAAATAATTGGCTCCTTTGGAACCTGCATGTTACTTTCCCTGGCATGATCTGAGTAGTTAAGACCTATGCAGATAATCTTGCCGGGCTTTTGGATGGGTGACCCCAACCGTACTTGATCACCTACCTGCGGGGCTTCAGCCGCATGCTGCTCCACCCATGCTGCCAGGGTTTTCAGGCCTCCTGCTTCAAAAAAGGCTTCATCATAATTATTGACTACTGCGCTTACATCTATTCGCTTTCCCTCTGCAGTAATCACACCGGGCTTTTCTTTTCCGGCTTCACCAAACCTGATTAGTTTCATGTTTTATTGGTTGTTCGTTGATATTTGTTGGTGGTTAATGGCAGGTGCCTGTTAAAAGTACCTTCCTCTATCGTTAGTCTGTAATAAGCCACCACTTAAAATTTTTAACTGTTACAGTCTGCCGCTGCGGCTTATCACCAAATGCACTGCATTAGGTATTCAGGGTAACAAAGCCACCATCTATAGGATAGTTGCTACCGGTGATGAAAGAGGATTCTTCCGCGCAGAGAAACAGTGCCAGGGCAGCCACTTCTTCCGGGGTGCCCATTCGGCCAATAGGCTGTGTTTTGGAAAGTTTTTCGAACATTTCCTGCTCCCTGCCCGGATAGTTCTTCTGCAGGAATCCATCTACAAAGGGTGTGTGCACCCTGCCCGGAGCAATACAGTTGCAGCGGATGTTCTGGTTTACAAAATCTTTTGCTACTGAATAGGTCATGGTGAGCACCGCTCCTTTGCTCATAGAATAAGCAAAGCGGTCCTGCAGACCGACTGTAGAGGCTACCGAAGCCAAGTTCAGGATAACACCGCCGCCGCTTGCCAGCATCTTGTCCACCCCTGCTTTAAGGCAATTGTAGACCCCTTTTACATTCACTGCATATACCTTGTCAAAATCTTCTTCGGATGTTGTGAGCACATTGCCTATGTGGGCGATGCCGGCATTATTTACCAGAATGTCGAGCTTACCAGCCTGTTGGTATATTTTCTCAAAGGCGGCTGTTAGTTCCGCCTGATTGGCCACATTGCACGCTACTGCAAAGGCCCTGCCCCCCTCCTGCTCTATCTCCTCTACAACCTGGCTGGCACCGGCTTCATTCAATTCCAATACAAATACAGATGCACCCTGGCTGGCGAAAAGCTTAGCAATAGCTCTTCCAATGCCGCTACCTCCGCCGGTAACAATTGCTGTTTTACTTTCTAAACTAAACATATTTTAGTGTTGAATCGCTAAATCGCTTGTTTATACTGATTACCTAACGAGTTATACATAGATGCTAAGGTAAATTACTGTGAAGCCAAATGTTTGGGTAAATCTTCGATGCATTCACAGCAGAGTTGTTCCATTACCTGCCGTAGTTGCGCCTTAAGCATGGATATGGTATGCAAACCACCCGCTTTGCCAAGGCCCGCCACTCCATACATAAAGGACCTGCCCAAAAAGGTAAATTGCGCACCAGATGCAAGCGTTCGTGCTACATCAGGGCCTGACCTAATGCCACTGTCCATCATAACCTTGATCTTATTTCCATAAGTGCTGGCAATTTTAGCAAGTGGCCTGATAGAAGATTGACCAGCGTCTAATTGTCTTCCACCATGGTTGGATACGATAATGCCATCAAGCCCCAGCTTGATAGCCTTTTCAGTATCCTGTTCGCTTGCTACGCCTTTTAACACCAGCTTTCCTTTCCATCGGTCACGGATGGCAGCTATTTTTTCTTCGTTCAGCCGGCCGTTAAAAGTCTGGTTCATAAACTGCCCCAGTCTTTTCATGTCCATTTTTTGCGGCATGTATGGCTTTAAAGTTTCGAATTGCGGCTGACCATGCATGAGGGTGTTTACAGCCCATCTGGGCTTTCCAAGGATCTGTAAAATGTTGGCAAGCGTCATACGGGGAGGCATTGCCAAGCCATTTCTGATATCCCTGGGCCGGTAACCAAAGGTGGGCACATCACAAAGTATCACCAAGACCTGATAGTGGGCAGCCTCTGCCCTGTTAAGAATCTGATCCCTAAGGCTGTTTTCGGCAGGATGGTAAAGCTGAAACCAGGCTTTTCCTTCTGAGATTTCCCCGATGCGTTCAATATTACTGGTAGTTACGGTGCTTAAAATAAAGGGAATGTTGTGGACTAGCGCCGCTTTTGCTAATATTTCAGGAGCATTTGGCCACATCAGCCCCTGTAAGCCCACGGGAGCAATGCCAAAGGGAGCATCATACGTATGGCCGAAGAGTTCAGTACGCATGTCCGAGCCTTTGTACTGATCCAGGTAATGCGGAATGAGTTGTACTTCGCGGATTTCATCCGTGTTACGGCAGAGGTTCACATCTTCGTTACATCCCCCATCCAGGTACTCAAAGGCAAACTTTGGTATGCTGCGCTTAGCTTTATTTCTTAGATCGTCTACAGATGGATATTTTGGGTTATACTGAAAATCCATATTAAATTTCTTGTTTCGCAGCAAAGGGTGAAAACTGGCTACTGGTGCTCTTTCCTTCTATAATTCAAACAGCTTATGCATAAGCTTCCACTTTTCTCCGGGTAATGCACCGGGCAAAGCTTGCTGGTATTTCCACATCAGCTGCTCCCACTCCTGAACTTTAGGATCATCCCTATCCATGGCCGCTTTCCTTTCAAAACTAAAGTGCTCGTTTACTTCCATAATCATCACCAGGCGATTGATTAAACGATAGATCTCCATGTTCTCGATCCCGGCCTCTTTGATTCGCTGCAATACCTCTGGCCACACCTGCTGATGATGATGCTCATATTCGGCTATCAGGGCCTCGTCTTCTTTCAGATCCAGCATTAGTATATATCTCCTGTTTGCCATGGCACTTCTTTACTGTTTTATTGATCCTGCTGGTTTCCTGCCATCATACCTTGCGGGTTAGGGCTCGCGTTGATCCGGTCATACAAAACGGTTTCTTTTCTTCTGGCAATCAGCCCATAGATGGCTATGAGCACAAAACACAGCAGCGGCACGATAAAGGACAGGTGT
>JASLAE010000060.1 GCA_030147305.1 Cesiribacter sp. | reverse complement strand
CTACTGATCAGCATGAAAAATAAAGCAAGCTTCAGGTAGCGCCTGGCAATAGTACTGCTGCTGTGCATCCGCTTCCAGACTGCAGCAGCAAAAGCCCAGGAGAAGAAGATGTGCAGCGTAGAAAAGATAATACTTTCCTTTGCATAGCCCTGGATAGGAAAGAAGATTAGCATTCCGATGGTTGCGAGCTGCGTAGACCAGAAAAGCAGCATAAGCCCTTTTCGCTTTTCCTGCGGAATGAAGTAGAGAAGAATTAAAGCATAAAGTGCATTGTAGACCCAGCCCAAAAAGGCGATATGGGAATGGGCATGCAGGAAGTATTTATAATTTGCCCAATCCGGGTAGGCCCAGGCAGGCGGGTTAATGAACAGGTAGCGCAAAAATGTTCCCAGTGTTGCCGTAATCACCAGAAACAGGAACGCCAGCTTATAGGCAGCTGCTGGTTTATACCACCACTTTTGTTTTGCGCTTTCGCTGTTCATGGATCAGGATTATAACAATGCCTCCAAAATAAAAAAGAATAGCCAACCCACTCAAGAGACCACTCCATTTTCTCCCTGCTGCCCATGCCAGGGCATCGGCGGTCAGGCGCAAGGCCAGGGAGAGTTGCAGCAGAGCCAACGGCAGATAAAGTCCCTGATGGAAGGGCTTCACTGGCAAGCCTGCCACCGCCGGCAAAATGATGGGACCATGGGCGAAGATCATGGAAAACACAAAGCCAAGAAAGAAAGCATGTAGCACGGCATCATACATCAGTGGCAGGTAATCGTAAGAAAAAAGCAGGCAGCCGCAAATCAGGAGCCAGCCATAACCCAACAGCAAGGCCCTGCCACCAAAGGCGGTAAGCCCTGTTTTTCGGGCAGTTTTGCGGGCAATGTCAAAGCGTAGGAGCCAAAGGGCTGTGCCTGCGAGTCCAACTCCCAATATCCAGCGGCCCCAGCCATGGTAGGGCATTAGCACACCTGTTGCGCACAGGCCCAGCACCAGATACAGCAGGCTTTTCTGCCTGGGACTTACCGGCAAAAAGCGGGTTAATTCCAGGCGCTCTCCGCTAATGGTGAGCAGCAGAAAAAGCACCCACCAGAAAACCGCCATTGGATACAGTGCGTGTTTTAGCAGCAGCACATTACCTACCAGCCAGCAGGCGGCTCCGCAGAGCATCACCCACATGGAAGCATCCGGTTGCCGCTGTAACAAGCACCAGAAGATAAGCATCAGGCCCAGACTGCCTATTACCAGACAACCATAAGCCATTTGTGGAAATCCTGCCAGAAAAAGGGGCAGGCTCATCAGGTTGAGGGCAGGAATGGCGTAGGCCCAAAGCTTTTTTAATACCACCGCCCGCTCCAGTATAATAAGTGAGCCCAGAAAAGAGCCAACCATAAGGGCGCCATGGTCTGCTACCCCTTTGGGGATCGTGATCTGCCAGCCCAGGCGGATAAGACCCGTCCACATGGCCAGCAACAGCGCCAGCAGGGTGAGCGGCAATAGGGGCAGTACTTTCTTGTTCATGGGGTTGGCATATTTCGTGCTGTTATCAGCAAAGGTTCAGGGAAAATTGCCTTCCGGCTTGGGCCGGAAGGCTCATGGAGAACAGATAGCTTTTATGCAACCATTTCCCGCTTTTGCTTTGGTGTTTTTTGAACCGGCCCTTTACCCGCTTTAGGGGCACCGATACCCAGGACAAACCAGGCTAGTACTACTACACCCACTGCAAAAATGGTATCGCCGATCACCCGCATCCAGCGCCAGGTATCCAGGATTTCACTGGACATAAACTCCGCTGAACGCGCATACCACAGGCCATATTTCACAGAGGCCCAGGTCTGGATAAGCCCCACCGGCAGCACACTGATCAGCACCATCAGCGCCAGCCCAATATTAATGCTCCAGAAGGCTATTTTAATGGGCTTCTCAGGCCATTCAATGCTGCGGTTCATGCCTCGAAGCGCAAACAACATCAAGCCAATGCCCAGCATGCCATATACCCCGAAGAGTGCTGTATGGGCATGTACGGGTGTAGTATTTAGCCCCTGCATATAGTACAGGGCGATGGGTGGGTTAATCAGGAAGCCAAAAATGCCGGCTCCTACCAGGTTCCAGAAGGCAACGGCCACGAAACAGTAGATGGGCCATTTATAGGTTTGCACCCAGGGGGTAGCTTTACTTAGCTGCAGGTTGTGGTATGCCTCGAAGCCAATAAGTACCAGCGGTACCACTTCCAGCGCACTAAAGGTAGCGCCCAGGGCCAATACTGCCGTAGGTGTACCTGAAAAGTACAGGTGGTGGAAGGTGCCAATAATGCCCCCAAAGAGGAAGATGATGGTCGCAAAGATGACACTTTCGTTGGCTAATTTTGCTCGCAGCAGCCCCAGTTTAACAAAGAGAAAAGCAATAACCACCGTGGCAAATACTTCGAAAAAGCCTTCTACCCACAGGTGAACTACCCACCAGCGCCAGTACTCGGTGATGGCCAGGTTTGTATGGCGGCCCCACATGAGGCCGGCCCCATAGAAGAGAGCAATGGCCGCCGACGAAATTAAAAACATGCTGAGCAGGTGCTTGTTTTCTGCCTGATTTCTAAAGGCTGGCCAGATGGCCCGGACCATGAGGAACAGCCAGATGAACAAACCGGCAAAGAGGAAGATCTGCCAGAAACGGCCCAGGTCTACATACTCGAGCCCCTGGTGGCCGAACCAGAAGTTTGCCTCCAGGCCCAGCTCCTGCATTACACCATACCACTGGCCAACCATGGAGCCAACCACTATTATAAGCAGGGCTCCGAAGAGTACGTTCACACCCAGTTTTTGAAAGGGCGGCTCATATCCCGATACTGCCGGAGCTATGTAGAGACCCATCGCCAGCCAGGATGTAGCAATCCATAAAATACCCAGCTGTACATGGTAGGTACGGGTGAGCGAGTAGGGCAGCCATTCTGCCAGCGGAATACCATAAAGGGCATTGCCTTCCACACCATAGTGCGCCGTGGTAGCACCGAGGATCACCTGCACCAGGAAAAGGAGCGCCACCACCCAAAAGTATTTCAGCGTAGCCTTCATGGAAGGCGTGGGCACCATGTTCAGCAAAGGGTCATGCCTGGGCCGGTCCGGGTTAAGCTCCTCCTCCTGGTGCGAGGCATAATAATAAGCCAGCATCGCTACTCCGGACAATAGGATAATCACGCTAAAACCGGTCCAGATCAGCAGGGTAGAAGGGGGGCGGTTACCTACCAGCTCCTCGGCCGGCCAGTTGTTGGTATAGGTAACTTCGTCACCCGGGCGTTCAGTCACACAGGCCCAGGCTGCCCAGAAGAAAAAGCCGTTGATTACCCGGGCACGCTCCGGATCTTTGATCGTATTGTCTTTGAGTGCATAGTGCTCCCGCAATTCAGCCAGTGCCGGATCATTCATGAACAAGCCGCTGTAATGCGCGCTGTTATCTGCAATAGCTTTTGCCCTCAGGTCCGATACGGTGAGGGTGCCGGTGGCCTGATCGTAACGGTTCTGCCGAAGCTCTTTCTGCAGCCGTGCCTGCAGGGCGGCTTGTTCTTCTTCATTTAGTTGATCATAGGTGCTGCCTTTTTCTTGCTGTGCCCAGACGTTCAGCATAAAAACAGCTTCCCGGTGCAGCCAGTCTGCTGACCAGTCTGGTGCCACATAAGAGCCATGGCCCCAGACGGTGCCAACTTCCTGCCCGCCAATGGATTGCCACACACTCTGGCCGTCCAGGATTTCGGCTTCGGTAAAGACTATCTGGCCCGATTCGGTTACCACTTGTTTGGGAATGGGAGGGGCTTCGCGGTAGATTTCCCAGCCATAATAGCCTAATACGGCAAAGGAAAAGACAATGACCGCTGCAAATCCCCACCATAGTTTTTTTGTACTCATGAGTATAAGGGTTTTAGGTTATTTTCTGATAGCAGAACATGCCTGACAATTGCTACAGACATGTTCCTTTATGTATCAAAGGTCTCCCGGAAACCCTTTGTAGAAAATGACAAAAGTCATTAATAAAAGATATTTAAGTCTTTTTCTTCTGCATTCTCTGAATAAGGTATTGTATCCATTATTCTAATTGACATTGTTTCCTGAAGCAATAAGCCAGATCTGTAGCAGCAGCTTATCAAAGTCATAATCCACTATGTTTTACCCAATCTTCACATTCTAATGTCGGCCTCGACAAACTGGTCTAATTTTTAAGTTTTAACCGAATGCTTGTCTCATCATTGGCTGCTGATTTTTAAATTCTGCATCGTCCATTTTTCTTTTGTTCTGTACATGCCTTTTGCAGCAATTACAATAATCCCAAATACTCATTCAAGCTTGCTTAATACTCAGCCAAGTCTGCCAAATACAAAGTTCTGGTAGTATCCCCTTAGACTGTTGCTTATTTTGATCCAGCCAGGGAATAGGTTCCAAAAACCCGGAGAGGCTTACCATCATAAAAACCATCTGCAGTATCACCGTATGGCTATTAGTCCAGAGCCCGATTTCATCACCCAATATTTTTATAACCATTAATTTTTTTTCCATGGAAAATCAGTCACAAACAACAATCGATCAGGA
>JASLAE010000058.1 GCA_030147305.1 Cesiribacter sp. | reverse complement strand
AAGAGCTAGTTAGCCAACAATTGGGGCGTGATAAAAAAAATGTGATGAAGGGCAGGAAAGATGTGACGGAAATGCATCCATCCTTTGTCCGGCGCATCAATGTTGTGGAAACCGGTACACCAGTAAAAACAGTTTTAATAAATAGACTTAATAATATGTTTGAAAACGCCAGTCCATCAATGAATGATTCAGCAGCTTTAGCTTATCTAAAGTTTCCTGATCATTTGGATCGAGGGCTATTGCCTTTTCCAACTCTCTTGGACCCTGGTATTATCCTTAAGCTTTGCATAATAATCTCCCCACCTACTGTAGACAATAGCGGCATTGGGATGTTGTTCACTTGCCAGTTCCGGCATTGCTTTTGCATCAATTAATTGTTGGTGTCTCTTATTCAATAAATCATACACTATATAGGTGATTTGTTATTCGTTCAGGTTCATCTGCCGGTAGGCTTCTTTTGCTTCACTAAATTTCCCGGCTTTAAGGAGTTCGCCGGGTGTAGATTCATCATCCTTCATTCTTGGCATAGGCCTATCCTGCCATGCCGTTTGCAGAGAAATAGCGTTACCTGCGCTGTCAGTCACAAAAAATCCCATCCCATTGAAATCAGTAAAGACTACTGTGTCTCTGGAGACTGGAAAACAATAAAGGTCTGTTCCATCATTGATACGCTCGACCAGATAATCCTTCTCTCTGCGGATATACACCACTTTATCAGCACTCCGCCGGTAGCTGCCTGTGTAGCTGTTCAGGGTTGCTTCCGGTAAGCTAACGGGATGTACTTCATCCGGCAGAAAACCATACCAGTTAAAAGCCTTCGCCACTGCCCTTCTGATTTCCTTTCCCAGCCCGTTTACATCATCTCCCGAATTGAGCATAATAATAACACCATAGCCTTCTGTGAGATTGGCTATGCCATAGGCCAGGAAGCCAGCATTAACGCCCGTGAATTCGAAATAAATACCTTTGTGCTCCTTATTGTCATTGCGCTGAATCAAGAAAGCGCCTATGCCCATTTCTTCCTTATAATAACATTCTGACACAGCAACCTGAGGAGAAAGCATCTGCTTTGCCGGCGATGGCTGCAGCACTATTCCTTTTGCCTGGTACGACTGCTGTATCTCAATAAAGAATTTTGCAAGGTCTGTAGGCGTTGAATAAAGCCCCACCACCGCCTGCTGAGGATATACATAAGGCATCCCTTCAAACCATGGTGTGTAGAATAAGCCCATGAAGCTTGTACTTTAAATGCTACTGGCAATGGCTGTGCGAAGGTAGAATGCTTCATGCCCAGGGGTTCAAAATGGCTTGTTGCACATAGCCGGCAAAGTCCTGTTTAGTCACATCCATGATAGCCATTTGCGCAATCATGCTGCCCCCACCCGAATACCTGGTTTGTGAATGCTAAGCTCCTGGCAACATGGCTGATTTATTATTGAAATGCTTTACTGTTATAGTACCCTGCATTTTTTGTCGTTGTCACTACCACTGGCTACAGATATATACCGTTCCTCACAAAAGCCAAACCTTCAAATTAAGAAGCAGTATCTTCGATAATAAAGCATGTGACAAGCATATGCTCATGAGCAGGCTATTGAATTTTAACCGACCCTAAGGCTAATGGGCTGCATGTTGCTACAGACATGCCTTCAGCACGGTTAATCGTGGGTTTTCTAACTTTTGTGAAATGCGCAACAAATCCAATCATGCTGTTGCTGAAGGAGATCTGGTAGCGTCTGCTGTCTTAGGTGATCATGCCTGCATAAGTGAACTTTACAAGCGCTATTATCCTAAGGTGGTCTTGCGATGCACGTCCTTTGTGAAGGATAAAGATATTGCCAGTGATCTGGCACAGGATGTGCTGCTGAAAGCTTTTGAAAAACTGCCTTCCTTTCAGAACCAGGCCAGCTTCGCTACCTGGCTTTATACCATCGCCAACAACCATTGTCTGGAGTACCTCAGAAAAGAAAAGCAGCAGCAGCGGGTTCCGCTGGAAGCCGGCATGCATTTATGCGCCGATGAATTAGACAATGAAGAACAGCTTAAACTGGATTTGCTGGAAGGTAACCTGAGCCATTTACTGAAGCAGCTCAGTACAAAAGATCGCAATCTACTGCTATCCAAGTACTGCCATAATACCCCTATTCAGGAACTACAGAAAAAATATCGACTTTCGGCCAGTGCCATTAAAATGCGGTTGAAAAGGCTGAAACAAAAACTGGCAGCATTGCTGCGCCAGGAAAACGGCAATTAGCCAGCCCTTAAAAAGGGGCTTTATATCACTGAATTCGCAGCCTTTAAAGCAGGCTAAACTGTAAAAGACTGTAGTCAGCCAGCTACCTTAAGCCTATTCCCCTGAGCTCTATTACAATAAAAAACCCTGGCTAAGCCAGGGGGAAAAGTTTATAAGCTGTTGTCTAATCACTAAGAAGGCCTTGGGATATTACTGCTCCTTAGTATAGGCAATGAAAAATGAATATCTATCCTTTTACATTCTTTCTATCGCTATTTTTCTTTTGAGCATTGAGCTTTTCTTCACCGCTATTTTTCTTATTTGTTATAATTTCACCGGCTTCATTAATCTGCACACGCTCTTTGTTTTTACCATTCTTTAGTACAACGTCATATACCGCAGTGGTATTGGTTCCGTCAAATCGTGTCACGGCTTTGGTGCGTAGCAAAAGCCATCCATCGTATTTCTTGCCTATGGTACGCAATGCAACAATGGGCAGTGCCTTGTTTCTGCTTACTTCCCTGTAAGAAATCAATGTTCCATCAGGACTATAGATTGATGTTTTTTCACCGCTGGATTTGCCATTGGGTGCATGGGTTCTGGTACGCACTGTATAATGATCGCTATAGTCTATTTCGTTTTCGGCTGCAGCCCGCTGCCTGTCTATTTCTTTTTTTGTAGAAGCTACCACTGGTTCTTTTTCAAAGTTCAGCCCGGGGTTATGCTTTTCTACCTGGGTAAGCACATTTTTGGGTGCGTTTACCTGCATTATTGTGAGAGGAGCTTTTTGTCTTTTTGTTTGTTGCGCCGTAGTACTACCCAGCACCAGCAACATAATTAGCAGGATGAAACTTACTCTTTTCATGATTGATAAATTTTTGAATGGTAGGTGAAGACGGGCTTTCCTTTTTCGAAATTGCTTCAGAAAAGAATGGCCTAACCTCAATCAGTGGAATACACCTGTATGGAAGGATTTGGGAACGTCTGTTTTGGCGAAGGCAAAGGGAATCTGGTAAAGGCATTTCCCTGCCTCAACAATACAGCAACAGCTAACGGGCAAACTATATAAATGGCATATTCCTGTTGCGCCTCTTTAATAAAAAGAAGCAAAAGGAATCATTTTGAAAGGTAACGTTTATACCCCTTCAAAGTCGTGGGCAATATCAACAGGGAACAATTTATAGTGCTAATTATCATCAGCAGTGTTAGAAATCTGTAGCTTTCTGCTCCCTGACTTTCTTTGATAATTAGATGCTAGGACAATTCTTAAGTCACCTGTTCCTGGCAGGTATTTAGCCTGTATTTATGTGAAAGATAATTTTGATGCGGGCAACGGGATTAGCAGATGATGAACGGAGTCATTTTTAGCGCAGTTCAAAAAAAATTATGCCCAAAAAATATGATTTGCAGGCAATCCAGACCTGTTATACATGATCCAGTGCTCACATGAAGATAAATTAATTATGCCTGTTGCCCCCACCACATGACCATGATAGTGCCTGAACCCAGAAAAAGCTTCAAACACATTAGCCCTTCAGCGATCATTCAGTTTAGAATGAAAGCACCATGGAGATAGACGGATAAAAATTAATGATCACGCCTATCTCCCCATCTTGTATCTGGCTTATGCTAAAGCAGCTCATTCTGCCCCTAGAGTCGAAATTTTATACCACCGTTTATCAGAAAACCATCTACCGGTGCATAAATATCATTGAAGACCGGATTATCGATGGTACCCGTATAGATAGTATCAAACCTAGACTGACGCGTATCCAGGAAGTTTTCGAAATTAAGATAGAGCGAAAAATTCTCCCAGAGCCGCTCCACCATCAGGCCATTGATCCAGTAAGCCTTGCCCTTACTGCCATCGGTAAGGGTTTGCGGACTGAAATAGTAGGCTTCCAGCCCTATCTTTAGCTTCTCTTCAATCTCGTACATTAACACGTTGTTAAGCCGATGGCGGGCCACCAGCGGAAACTCAGTTGTTGTCTCTCCATAGTGTTGTTTAACATCTGCCAGGGTGTAGCCCACAAAAAGCTTAAAGTCGCCATAGGTAAGTTTTATATTGGTCTCCAACCCCCTGGTATCTATGTAGCCTTCTGGCTGCTGAAATCTTAATAAGCCATAGATTTCCATTAAAACAAGTGGATCTTTTACCTGCGTATAAAACAATAAGGTATTGATGCTAAAGGTCACCTTATCTGAAAGTGCCGTCCTGTAATTAACATCAAAATTTGCGCCTATAGACTGTTCTGCTGCTGTAGTGGAAACATCAATCGGCATTACATTCCTGAATTGTATACGCTCGGCATCCTCAGTAAAAACAGTCGGTGTTTTATACCCCAGTCCTCCTCCCAGCCGGGTGCTAAAGGCGGGGCTAAATTTAAAGAGCGCCGATATCCTGGGCAGGACAAAAAAGCCATATTCATTTTGATAATCCCCCCGCAGGCCGGTCTCCAGGCTAAAAAGATCGGAAGCTGTCCAGGTGTTCTGTACAAAAGCACCAAAGGTGGTATGCTGGTAATCCACTACCGCAGCTGTACCCTGGGGGTCCTGCTCAAACTGGTCTGTCCAAAGATTGAGCCCACCCACCCATTCCATTTTTTCCTGGGTAACACTATAGGAGGCCTCACTGAAGGAAGCTTTCTGAATACCGGAAAAGGTAAAGGAAGGGATGGCAATTGATCTGTCATAATAGCTCAGGCTGTTCTTCAGCGTAAGCCTGGCGTTATCCGAGAAAGCATGCTCCAGCGCCAGCTGGGTACTAAACCGGTTGGTCCTGTTTTTCTCCCAGTAAGCACTGGCACCCTGCTCATCGTTTTTGATATATTGAATATTGCCGCCAATCCGATCTTCGGCAATGTTACTGAAGCCTACATTTAGGGTAGTTCTGTCGTTGAAGTAAACGAACAACCTGGGGTTGATGGTGTAGCGGTTAAATTTGGGAATGGCCGTTAGACCAATATCTGCCGGATCGTAGGGAGAACCCAGATTATAAGAGGCAAAAACGGTGGTGCCAAGCTTGTTAAATTTCTGGGAATAAAAGCCACTTGCATCAAGGCCCAGGGCAGAGGTTCCATTGAGCAAAAAGCTTATCTCCTTTTCGTCCTGGGGTACCTTAGACACCAGGTTGACCAGCCCTGCAATGGCCCCTCCCCCATATAATGTAGATGAGGCCCCTTTGATGACTTCTACCTGTTGTAAATCCAAAGGTGCTATTTGCATAATGCTGAGCCCGCCCGAAAAACCGGAATACAGCGGAAAGCCGTCGCGCAAAAGTTGGGTATATTTTCCGTCCAGGCCCTGGATACGGATGCTGGAGTTATAAGATGTTGCAGAGGTCTGCTGGGTCTGTATGCCCGTGCTTTCATTCAGCATCATTCTAATATCGCCAGGCTTCATGTTCCCTTTTTCCTCCAGTTCCTCGCCAGATATTGCTTCTACCCGTGTGGGGATATCGGCAATGGTTCTACTGCTGCGCGTAGCCGCGATCACCACTTCTTCCAGCTCTTCATCTGCTGTTAATAGTATTTCCACCGGCACTGTTACGGCCAGTGGAAAAGTAAAAGTCTGTGCCTGTTCCTGATACCCTGTGTAGCGAAAAACAAGGGTCTGCGGGCCATCAGGAATGGCATCTATTTCCAATAAGCCCGCTTCGTTTGCGCTGGCACCAATGCTGGTACCCTGTAAGAGAGCAGTTGCCCCGATCAATGGCTCGTTAGATGCTGCATCTTTTATAACAGCCTTGAAAGAGTTCTGGGCAAAGGCAATGGATGAATATAGTACTGCCAGTAAAGGCAAAAGTAGCTTCTGCATGTACAATGCTATTATTTTGTGTTGAAATGTTTAGGGTTAACAAGCAGTCTAAAATCTGATTGTTTGTGCTGACGATGTCAGTTGGGGAAGAGCTACAAAAGTATTATTGAGGCGGGTGCCAGATGTTCGCCATAAAGCTATGGCTTGCGAAAGGCTGATAGTGAATGATCAGCTTCTCTGGTGAGAACGAGGCTTTTGAAAAGATAACATCAAGTTTGGGGAAGACAAACCCAGCACAGCCATTGCAGCGGAGAAAAGGTGAGCAAGTGGTAGCGTCACTGCCTCCCTCATCATGGGTGTGGGCCTCCGCCTGTTCTTTTGGCTGGTCGTCCGAACAATTATTATCCGGGCAGCAGGGTACTGCCGTGAGAAAGAGTAGGTAAACAGATAGTATTAAATTCAGGACTTTCACTATCTGCAAATATAGGCAAACCCACTGTTTTCACCATAGACTTTAGGATAATGATGTACCGTGAGCAACAATTCTTTGTAAGCCCCTACTTTTTCCATTATCTCCTGTTATGCTTGTTAGTTTTCCACCCTTTCATGATCTGTACCGGTGCCTGTAGATTTGCCGGTGCGGCAGTGAAAATGTTAAATTGCACTGCTGTTTTCCAATGTAGTTACTGTAGATTAGCTTAGAACAGATAAAAGCAGATTGGCCATCAGCAATATTTCCTGCTATACAATTGATGGAAAACAGCCTGATCCAGTTAGTCCGTAACGGATCCATATCTCTGCTCATGGCACTTTCATATTAAGCAAGCCGGATAAGGAGGCAAAATAAATGTGATTGGTGGTAATTGTGGTATAGAAGCAAATACCTGTTACATGTATGCCTGGCATTTATATCAAATCTACTCCTCAGGCTATTGCTACTACCCGTTAAACTGCTAATGACTAGCCGCTCAGGTGCCTGTAGCATACATGAGCCGGTGGCCGGATCAAATATTTCTTAAAGCTTTCTACTGATTAATAAATACCCGACTGTTCAATATTTTCTGCAGCTGCCATTATCTTTAGCTTAAAGAATAAAAGTACTATTTGTAGATAATAAAGCAGAGGAATTAAGCCTCCTTCTGCAGTTTATCTGGAAATATGTATCTGTTACCGTACAAGGCTATGTGCAGCCGGAACAGAATGCGATGCAATAGTGCTGCGCACCAGGTAACTGAAGGCTTATATTCTGTTTTACATTTTTATGAGCACAAGGGGTTCTCCCCTAAACCAGCTATTATCTTCTTTGCACAATGAAAGTTAAGCCATCAGAAAAGCCATCCATTGCAGAAAACTCACCGGAGGCAGTCTCATTCAAAGAAGCAGTAAGGGTATGGGTAAAGGTGGCTTTGTACAGCTTTGGAGGCCCGGCGGGTCAGATTGCCGTCATGCACAGGTTCCTGGTAGAAGAGAAAAGGTGGATCAGCGAGCACCGCTTTTTGCATGCACTCAATTACTGCATGCTCCTGCCCGGCCCGGAGGCACAGCAGCTTGCCACCTATATTGGCTGGTTACTGCACAAAAGAAAAGGCGGGCTGGCAGCTGGATCGCTGTTTGTGCTGCCAGGCTTTATCTCTATCCTTTTGCTAAGCCTGCTGTATGCAGGCTACAATGATACCGCTTTCGTACAGGCGCTGTTTTATGGCATCAAACCTGCCGTGATGGCTATTGTGGTGCAGGCTGTTTTTAAGATTGGGAAAAGGGCGCTGAAGAATGAGGTCATGATCCTGCTGTCTGTGCTGGCCTTCATCGCCATCTTCTTCTTCAATATACCCTTTCCGCTTATTGTGCTGGGCGCCGGTTTCATAGGTTACCTGGGGGGCAAAATCTGGGAGGATAAATTCTATGTGATCAAAGGACATGAAGTCAAGGATGCCAGCGGGCTTGCTGAAGGCGAAGCTTATATTGACCGAAACCTTCCCACACAATTGCAGCGGCCTTCTACCAGAAAATCCCTGAAGGAAGCTGCATTTTGGCTGCTGCTTTGGTTCCTGCCCATTGGTCTTTTAGCGCTTACGCTGGGTACCGAGAACATCTTTGTGGCAGAGGGTATCTTTTTCAGTAAAGCTGCCGTGGTTACCTTTGGAGGAGCCTATTCAGTACTGGCTTACATTGCGCAACAGGCAGTAGAGACCTACCAGTGGCTGCTACCCGGTGAGATGCTCGATGGTTTGGGTATGGCCGAAACCACACCGGGCCCCCTGATTCAGGTAGTGCAGTTTGTCGGCTTTATGGGCGCCTATCGTAATCCCGGAGCGCTGGATCCTATGATGGCTGGGGTTGTCGCTTCTTTTCTGGTCACCTGGGTTACCTTTATCCCCTGTTTCCTGTTCATTTTTTTAGGCGCTCCTTATATAGAATACCTGCGCGGAAACAAATCACTCTCAACAGCACTTTCAGGTATTACAGCTGCAGTAGTGGGCGTTATACTGAATCTGGGTATATGGTTTACCATTCATACTGTTTTTAGTGAAGTGAAAAGCTGGCAAGGCTGGGGTATGAAACTGGATATTCCTGTCCTTGCCTCTGCTGACTGGGTTGCCGTTATCATTGGCATTGCTGCATTTGTTGCCCTCTTTAAATTTAAAGTGGACATGCTAAAGGTGCTGGCGGCCAGTGTGGTGGTGGGGATGGTTTGCTATTACTTCTTTAATACAACAGCTACACTACAATAGAAATCTACTTTTGCACATCAACTCATAGTTAGTTTTTTATGAAAATGAACATAAATCGCCGGCAGGCACTTCGGGCTACCGCCCTGATGGGGGCTGCTGCTGTATTAGGAGCTCCGGCACTTAAAGCAACTTCCCTGAAAGCAAAAACGCCTGCTTTAACAGCAGCTGAGATTTCGGCTATTGAAGAGGCTATGGGTAAAAAAGGGACGTACAAGGAAGATGAAGCTACGCATACCACCCCCCTTCCCCGAAATGATTTAAAGATGACCGTAAAAGGCGAAGCTGTTCCTATTCCCTTTGGCTTTGGGGGTTGGGTTGCCATTAAAAAAACAGTAGATGGTAAAACCGCCATGCTGATGAGTGATACGGTGCTGCTGCAGGAGGAAGTAAACCTGCTGATATCAGCGGCGCATGCCAACGGGTTGGAGATAAGTGCCATTCACAATCACTTCTTTTATGAAGAACCCCGCATCTTTTACATGCATCTCCATGGCATGGGTACACCAGCCGAATTGGCCACAAAGTTTGCCGCCACCATCCGGGAAAGCAAGCTATCTCCGGCGAACCAGCCACAACAAGTTACCGCTTCTGGCCCTACCGGAAAAGAGCACTTTGATATTCCCGCCCTGGACGCTATTGTTAAGCACAGCGGTACCGTGAATGGGCCTACCTACAAATACACGGTAGGTCGCGCTGATCTTACCATTATGGCCATGGGCGCAGAGATGACTGCTTCCATTGGCTTAAACTCCTGGGCTTCTTTTGCAGGCAATCATGACCAGGCTCACATAGCCGGCGATATTGCCATGCTGCAGCCAGAAGTAAATCCTGTTATTAACGTACTGCGCCAGCACGGGCTGGAGGTGGTAGCCCTGCACAACCACATGCTTGGCGACGATCCGCACATGATCTTTCTGCATTACTATGGTCGAGGTCCTGCTGCCACTTTAGCCCGGGGATTTCGTGCCGCACTCAATGAATTAGGGAAACATGGTAAGTCCATGGGCCATGGCAAACACTGATTTTTGAATTAATCTAATTTCTAAACAACCCTAGCACTGTAGCGGTACTCCGGAGAAATCAATTGAATGGCAGCAGAAATGATCTATCTCCATGAGGTAGTGGTTAGGTTTGGGCAGGAAACGGTGCTGGACAGACTTTCGTTTTCAGTAAGCTCCGGCACCAAGGTTGCCGTAACAGGTCTGTCCGGCTCAGGTAAGAGTACGCTGCTGCATGTGTTGCTGGGATTCGTTATCCCCAACAGTGGCGAAGTCCGCGTTGCAGGGTATCCATTGCAGGCGGATCATATCCATAAGATCCGCTCCAGGCTGGCCTGGCTACCGCAGGAAATTCCCCTGCTGCTCCATCGGGTGCGGGATTTGCTCCTGCTTCCATTCTCATTTGCCCGCAACAAGGCTATCTTACCTACGGAAAGCGCCATAGCAGAAATTTTCGAGGCCTTTCGGCTGGAGACCAGCCTGCTGGATAAGCCTTTGCAGGAGATCTCCGGTGGACAGAAGCAGCGGGTGGCGCTGGCGTCCTGTGTGCTGCTCAAACGCCCCCTGCTGCTGTTGGATGAACCTACGGCTGCACTTGATGCCACAACGAAAAAGCAGGTTATTGATTACTTGTGCAGCCTTCCTGCACAAACGATCCTGTCGCTCACCCATGACCAGGCATGGATGGATCGCGCTGACCAGATGATACCCCTGGGGCAGCTTTCTAATCATTGAAATGGAACGGGTATGAACGGGGCAAAGGATATAGAGTGGATTTATTTACTGTTCGGCTATTTGTTGCTGCTGGTTCCCATACTGGTGCTCGGATACTTCCGGACCGGCCTCATCAGGCCCACCCTGATTGCAGTGGCTCGCATGACAGCACAACTGTTTCTGGTAGGGCTTTACCTGGAGTTTATCTTTACCCTGGATAATAGCTGGGTTAACCTGCTGTGGGTACTGTTAATGGTGATCTTTGCCTCCCTGGCGGTGATCGGCAGAACCAGCCTCCGACATAAATATTACCTGATCCCTGTTTTCTGGGCCACAGGCCTTAGCCTGATGGTGATTGTAGCTTACTTTTTTATAGTGGTGATACGGCTGGAGAATTATTTTGAAGCCCGATACCTGATCCCAATCACCGGCATGTTACTGGGAAATTGCCTGCATAGCAACATCATTGGCTTGAACGCCTACTATAGCAGGCTTCGGTTAGAGCAGCAGCTATACCGCTACGCCCTGGCAAATGGCGCCACCCGAGGAGAAGCCCTGCAGCCTTTCATTCGCGATGCCCTGATCAAGGCCTTCAATCCCTCCATCGCCAGCATGGGGGTAATTGGCCTGGTTTCCCTGCCGGGCATGATGACGGGGCAGATCCTGGGTGGCAGCGATCCCAGTGTGGCCATTAAATACCAGATCATGATCATGATCAGCATCTTTACCGCCTCCCTGCTGACAGTGATCCTAACCATCTTCTTTGCGAACAGATACGCATTTGATGCTTATGATAATTTCAGGCATCACAGTTTAAAGTCACAATAAAAGAGCAGCTATTCGTTGCAAAAAACTTTACGAAAGTGCCTGGGGTGGCGGGCTGCCGGCAGGCCTGGAGTGATCCTCAGGTAGTGGCACAAACTCAAGATTATCGGAAGGTGGTAAAAGGATCCTGCCCTCTTTCCAGTCTGCTTTGGCCTGTTCAATCCGCTCTTTCCTGGATGAAACAAAATTCCACCAGATGAATCTTTCCCCCAGGGGTTCGCCGCCCAGCAGCATAAGGGTGGTTGTTTCTTTTGCCACGATCACCGGGTCTACTCCCTTATTAAAAACCAGCATTTGCCCTGCAGCATAGGTACGTCCGGAAACCTCAACACTTCCTCTGGCAATGTAAATGCCTCTTTCACTATGTTCTTTGGGTAGTCCAAAACGGGTACTCCTCTCCAGCATTACATGCAGATAAAATAGAGGAGAGTGGGTTTTAACTCCGTTTTTCAATCCATAAGCATCTCCTGCAATCAGTCTCATCCACACCCCCGTATCAGTAAAGATGGGCAGCGTTTCAGGCTGATAATTATCGAATGAAGGGGCTGCTTCTTCATCTTTTTCCGGCAGGGCTACCCAGGTCTGGATCATCTCCAGGGTGCCACCCGCCAATGCGGCAGGATCCTCGAATCGCTCGGAATGTGCAATGCCACTACCTGCCGTCATCCAGTTCACTTCTCCAGGCCGAATGACCTGCTTTACCCCCAGACTGTCGCGATGGGTGACCTGGCCCCCAAACAAATAGCTCACGGTTGATAAACCAATATGCGGATGGGGTAGCACATCCATGGAAGGTAGTAGCCCGGGTTGCAAATCTACCGGTCCTGCATGATCCATGAAAATGAATGGACCTACCATTCTGCGCAGCCGGAAAGGCAGTATTCTGCGCACGTCCATTCCAGGACCTATGGACGCTTTACGGGCTTCTATGACAATATCAAGCATGTTGTACAATGATTTACGCTTGAAAGGAACGGAAAAAAAGATTAGCCAGAAAATTAAACAGTGGAAAACGGATGTAAATCTATATTCTGTTTCATCCGTTACTTGTTTGTTAATTTTTTCAGGGAAACTGTCCGGCCTCACCTAGTCACCGGC
>JASLAE010000050.1 GCA_030147305.1 Cesiribacter sp. | reverse complement strand
GAAACCAGCAAAATGGCAAAAGATGCCAGATTTGTTGAGGAAGTAAGTGACCGGGTAAGCTCCTTTAAGTTCACCCTTCCCAATGTAAAAGAAGGCACTATTCTGGAATATGAATACCATAAGGTTAGTGATTTTATTTATGAGCTCGAGACCTGGGTATTTCAAACTACCATTCCCTGCCGCTGGAGTGAACTGCAGCTGAGGATCCCTGAGTATTTTTCTTACAAGAACCTGATGGGTGGTTATCTACAGCCGGCGATCAATGAATCTAAGCCATTCAATAGCTCGTTTGGCCAGTTAAGATATACCGGAACAGATCATAAATGGGCAATGGCCAATATACCGGCCCTGCGGAACGAACGCTATATTACAACCCTTAAAGACTATGCTTCTAAAATAGAATTTGAGCTAAGTTTTGTGAAGTTTCCGCAACAGCCCATTAAGTACTTTAGCAGCGATTGGGAGAAACTGAGAAAGGAATTTATGGCAGACAGCCGCTTTGGAGGCGAACTTAAGAAACAAAGGCAAACAAAAGAGCTGGTTGAACAGCTGACGGCCGGCAAATCGAAACCTGCAGAAAAGATGGATATTCTCTATACCCATCTGCAACAGAACATCAAATACAATGGCATTGAAAGGGTTTATGCATCAAAGTCATTCAAAGAAACCATTACACAAAAAACAGGAAGTGCGGCAGAGATCAACCTATTGTTGATTGCAATGCTGCGTGAAGCGGGTTTAACAGCTAACCCGGTAATCAGCAGCACCCGTAGTCACGGAAGAGTAAATCCTATTCTTCCCTTAGAGAAAGACTTTAATTATGTGTTGTGCCAGGTAACACTGGATGACAAGACGCTGCTCCTGGATGCTACCGAGGCCTTTTTACCGGTTGGCATGCTTCCTTACCGCTGCATGAACGGCGAGGGCAGGCTTATTACAGAAACCCTTACCGACTGGGTACCTTTACTGAACAAGGAAAAGACCCACAATACAATTTCCGCTAAGCTTAAATTGTTAAATGACGGTAGTATGGCTGGCACGCTGCAGTATATACGCGACGGCTATGCAGCAGAATCTGTACGGAAGGAGCTGTTTACCGACGGAGAAAAAAAATACCTCGAGACCAAAGCCGGTGTTAAAGCAAACTGGACAATAGAGGAGCTGAAAATCACAAATCAGCTGGATATTTCACAAAAGCTGGAGGAGCACCTAAAGGTGGTCATAAGAGAAAAGGCTACTGCCGCCGGTGACAGAATGTATGTTTCGCTGTTGCCGGAGGGTGTGGATGAGGAGAATCCGTTTAAGATGGATGACAGAAAATTTCCGGTAAACTTTGGCTGTCCTACCGAGCAAATGCTGATGTACGAAATAGAACTGCCCGAAGGCTACGTGGTAGAGGAAATGCCGAAAACAGCCATTGTATCGATGCCCGATAAATCTGCTATTTTCCGGTATAGTGTAACGCAAATGGGCAACAAGCTAAACGTAATGAGTGCCATGCAAATTAAAAAGGCCGTTTATGGTGCCGAAGAGTACAAGTCTCTGAAGGAATTCTACCAGCTTATGATGGCCAAGCAAAACGAGCAGGTGGTACTGAAAAAACAAAACAAGGGCTAAGCAAACATGCAATACAAACAGCTTCTTATACTCCTTGCTTTTATAGGCTTAGGTGTTGATCAGGCCGCTGCACATTTGGGTGACAACCTGTACCCCGTTTCAAGCATTGCGGCAGAACTTCGCGAAAATGCAGATGCCGTTGTCAGATACGAAAAAACAACCTTTCGAATAATCTCAATAGGCAAGGCCATTGAAGTAGAAGAAAAAGCCATTACTATCCTGAATGCAAAAGGAGACCGTTATGCTCAGAAAGTGTTGGGCTATGACAAGCTCTCCAAGGTAAACAAACTGGAGGGTGCCCTGTACGCTGCCGATGGTAAACTCATCCGCAGATTAAAGAAAAGTGATATTTATGACAGAAGCGCATTCTCTGATGTAAACTTCGTTATGGACAATCGCTACAAGATTGCCACACTGGAGCATAAGTTATACCCTTTTACAGTAGTCTGGACAACAGAGGTAGAAACTACTAACACAATGTTCTATCCTACCTGGGGCCCTTCCGTATCCGAAAAGGTTGCGGTAGAAGAGTCGCAGTTTCAGGTGATCTGCCCCAAAGGCTACAATTTCAGGCATCGTTCCTATGGCCTTCCCGACCCGCAGATCAGCACAGATAAAGATGGTAACACCAACTATCAGTGGACAGAGCGCAATTTAATACCTACCGAAATAGAGCCGCTGGCCTATTACTGGGAGGATTCTAAATATGTGCTTACGGCGCCGGTAGAGTTTGAGGTGGAAGGCTTTAAGGGAAATATGCAGAACTGGGAGCAGCTGGGGCTCTTCATGAATCAGCTACTGAAAGGAAGAGACAACCTGCCACTGGAAACACAGGAAAAAGTAAAGCAGCTCACGGCAGGTCTTGCAACCCCGGAGGAAAAGATAAAAGCAGTGTATGAGTACATGCAGAAAAATACCCGCTATTTAAGCATACAATTAGGGATTGGCGGATGGCAGCCCTTCGAAGCGGCCTTTGTACAGCAAAAGGGCTATGGCGATTGCAAGGCCTTAAGCAATTATACCAAAGCACTGCTTAAGGCTATTGGGATAGATTCTCACTATACTATAATCAAAGCCGGTGCCGATGCTAAAAGTACCTTGCTCGAAGACTTTCCCAAAAGCTACTTTAACCATGTGATTCTGTGTGTACCCCAGGAGCGGGATACCATCTGGCTGGAGTGCACCAGCCAGACGAACCCTTTTGCCCATCTGGGCAGCTTTACCGGAAACAGAAAGGCATTATTGATTACAGAGAAGGGTGGAAAACTGGTAAACACCCGCCAATACAGTGCGGCAGACAACTTTCGTAGCAGCAAGACAACAATTGATCTGAAACAGGAGCAACCTGTATATACACTTAGCCGTAGATATGGGGGCGTTCAATTTGATGCACCGCATTACTGGATGAGTACAGACCCACAGCAGCAGAAAAAATGGCTGTATGAAGATGCCGGCCTGCCGGGAGTAACACTCAAAAATCATCAGTTTAAAGTAGCTACTGGTAAGGAACCAATTGTTCTGCTGGAAGCAGATGGAATATTAACAGAAAAACAATCACGAGCCGGAAATAGAATCTTTGTGCCGCTAAGCTTAGGCAAATTACCGCTGGATGCTCCCCGACCCGTGCCTAACCGTAAAACAGATTTTGTGCAGGACTGGGGGTATACCTATACCGATACCCTGATTTATAAAATTACAGACACTTTTAAACCTGAACATTTGCCTGACCCTCAGCATATTAAAACAAGCTTTGGTGAGTATGAACTGAAAGCAGCCTACCAAAACGGACAGCTGATGAGTGTTGCAACGCTTAGTTTGTACCCCGGCCGTTATCCGGCCGCACAATATGCAGATTGGGTAACATTTGTACAGCAGATAAGGAGCGCCCATGCAGCGAAGGCAGTACTGGTTAGTGAGCCTTAAGACTGAGGCCGCTCTTCTTTAGTAGCGCATATACTAATAAAGAGACCTTATGTGTGCAGGTTTTGTGTGTTAGATAAAGATTTATTAGAAAAAATAGATAAATTAATTTTAATATTATATTTTAAGCTTAGATGAAGTTCCAGGCAGGTAATGCAAGCTGGTTCAGAATTTTTAAGACTAAGATTACTTCCTGTTGGTATGAAAAAGAAAGTTTACCATCCATCTCCTCTTAACATTCTCAAATACGGTACCTATACAGATTATCTGCTTGAGTGCTATCGTAATAAGGACTGGGAGTCCATCAAAGATTCCTTTAAATATGTGCTGTTTAAAACACCGCCAAAAACCGACAGGCTTGTTAAATCACGCATGGGTACCTTTTATTGCAGAGGCAACACAAACGACTTTCAGTATGTGAATTATGCCTACGAGAGAGGTGTGAAAGATTACGTAGCAGCCAATATGAGGGACCACGATTTCTTTATCGATATTGGTGCCTGCATGGGTGAGTATTGTGTGTGGCTGGCCAAACAAGGCAAAAAATGTATTGCCTTTGAACCGGTTCCTACCAATTTTCAGGCTTTATCTAAGAACGTAGCCATCAATAATCTACAGGATTACATCACTATTTTCCCCTTTGGCCTGGGTAGTAAAAGCGAAGAAGTTTATTTTGATATAAAATCTGTGCTTACCAGCGCCAGCGGAATTGATCGTACTTATAATGGTACGGAGAAAAATGTGAAGATTGAGCGTTTCGATGATCTGCTGCCCAAACTGCCCTGCACCACAAATGATGCCATCATGATGAAGCTTGATGTTGAAGGTATGGAGGTGGATGTGCTTACCGGCGCAGAAAACTTTTTGCGAGACACCAAGAAGATCACGCTGGTGATGGAGAAAACCTTCTCGGGCGAAAACAACATACGCGATTATCTATCAACCCTGGGTACTTTCGTTTATAAAGATATAGACGAGGTAAATATGGCTGCCATTAAACAATAAGCTAAATGCAACAAAACCCAGCGCATGTGTTCTAGGAACAAGCCTGGGCAGCATAAATATTAAACGCCTGTACGGATACTTTCCGGACAGGCGTTTTTTGTATGTCTATAATGTTTGGTTTGGTAGACACAGAAAATATGATGGGCTTCAATAGTCCATGGGGGAGCATCAGCGACAAAATCTAATTTTTTCTATATTGCAGTAAACAAATTGGTCATTCCATGATTAAAAAGATTCTCCCTTTGGTTTGGCTTGCCGGCCTTGTGCTTACCGGTTGCGCCAGCCCGAGCGAACAGACTGTTAAGGATTCTTCTACCAGCAGCAATACAATTGTGCAAGACATACACTCCTACGCCCAGCCCCAGCAAGCCATCGTAAAACACCTTAGCTGGGAGGCGCAGGTAGATTTCGACAGCAGGACCATTACAGCAGTTGCCCGCCTGGATATTGAAGCGGCCCAGAAGGTGCAGGAGCTGATACTGGACACAAAAGATCTTCACATAGACCGTATAACGCTTGGGGAGCAGGAAGAGCTCACAACCTTTCAGGTGGGTGCCTACAACCAGCACATGGGCAGTCCTTTGAATATTAAGATCAAGCCCAGAACAAAGCGTGTAAACGTTTACTACAAAACCAGCAGCAATGCCGAGGCACTGCAGTGGCTTAGTCCGGAGCAAACGGCAGGTAAAAAGCAGCCTTTCTTATTTACACAATCTCAGGCCATTCTGGCCCGTAGCTGGGTACCCATACAGGACTCTCCCGGCATCCGCTTTACCTACGATGCTACCGTACAGGTGCCGTCTCAGCTTATGGCGGTTATGAGCGCCGAAAACCCAACGCAAAAGAACGAATCCGGTATCTACAAATTTAAGATGGATCAGCCCATTCCGGCCTATTTGCTGGCCCTGTCGGTGGGCGACCTTGCCTTTGCGCCCATCGGTTCACGCACGGGTGTCTATGCAGAGCCCTCTGAAATTGAAGCAGCAGCCTACGAGTTTGCCGAGCTGGATAAAATGCTCGCAGCGGCCGAGGAACTGTATGGCCCCTACCGCTGGGAGCGTTACGACCTGCTGGTGCTGCCGCCCAGCTTTCCTTTTGGTGGTATGGAAAACCCGCGGCTTACGTTTGCCACCCCTACCATTTTAACAGGAGACCGCTCGCTTACTTCGCTGGTAGCCCATGAGCTTGCCCACAGCTGGAGTGGCAACCTGGTTACCAATGCTACCTGGAACGATTTCTGGCTAAACGAAGGCTTTACCGTTTACTTCGAAAACCGCATTATGGAAGCCATTTATGGCAAAGATTATGCAGAAATGCTGGCTGTTCTCGGCCGCCAGGATCTGGAAGAAACGCTGGACCAGATGAAAGCAGATAACCAGTATGCCGACACCAAATTATACCTGAACCTGGAGGGCCGCAGCCCCGATGATGGTGTAACGAGCATTGCCTATGAAAAAGGCTATTACTTTCTGCGCTACCTGGAAGAGCAGGTGGGCCGGGAAAAGTGGGATGCCTTTCTGCGCCAATACTTTAGCGAAAATGCCTTTAAGACCATGACCACCGAGGCTTTTCTTACTTATCTCAACACTCATTTGCTGGAGCCAAACAAGCTCACGGCTGAGGAGCTGGGGCTAAACAAATGGATTTATGAAGAGGGTTTGCCAGAGACCATGCCACAAGTGTCCTCTGTGCGTTTTGAGCAGGTAGAGCAGGCCCTTACAAAATGGAGAGCGGGTACACCGGCAACACAGCTCAATACCAGCGAATGGTCTTCTCACGAGTGGCTGCACTTTATACGTAACCTGCCACAGGAGCTAAGTCAGCAGCAAATGGCAGCGTTAGATTCTGCCTTTGGTTTTACAAATTCCGGCAATGCTGAAATTCTGGCAGCCTGGTTTATGCATGCAATTGCACATAATTACGAAGCTGCCTATCCGGCCATGGACCGTTTCCTGAACGAGGTGGGCCGCCGTAAGTTTTTAGTCCCAATTTACAGGAAGATGGCCGAAACAGAAGCTGGTAAAGCACAGGCACTAGATATATATGGGCGTGCTCGCAGCAATTATCATTTTGTTTCTACCAGTTCTATCGATAAAATATTAGGATATAAGGAGCAGGCAGGTCAAAATAGGTGATGTAATATTTGGAATGAAAAAATATTTTTTCTCCTGGCTTGTGGATGAACAAACAGGCAATTGTAAACAGATTTGATGTTTAGTAGCATTAAAGTTATCTAAAGGTTAAGTATTAGGGCTGTAAGATGAAAATTGTATTTTACAGAAGAGATAATCTCAAATTTTATATCTTTGTATACTAGTGTTGGTACATGTTTTGTATTACAGGGGAGAAGAGCATTATTTGTGCTGTAAATATTACCATAGCGTAACAAATGAGCCAGGAGAAGATTAACCGGATTATGCTGGTAGATGATGATGAAATTCATAGCAACTTATGTTATGAACTCATCTTGCGTGCGGGCATTGCCAATACTGTTACCATTTTTAATGACGCAGAAGAAGCACTTGCTTACCTGAAAGGTAACATGGGCAATACGGATGAGTTGCCAGACCTTGTTTTCCTGGACATCAACATGCCGTTTATGGATGGCTGGGATTTTCTGGATGCCTATGAAGAGTTTCGGGAGAAGATGGGAAAAGACATTATGCTGATCCTGCTTACCTCCTCCGTGTACAAGAACGATATCGAGAAAGCCAAGCAGTACAAAGCCGTGGCAGAATACATTAAAACACCCATCTCTATCGATAAGCTCATAGAGACACGGAATGAATACTTCAGGCACTTAAAAACTGCCTAATAAAAAAGCTGACGTTCCCAAACGTCAGCTTTTTTACTTTTTAAGCTGGTAGCCAAAATATTTTATCATTCCTGGCGAAAATTATAGTTTATACATACAGGAAGCCGTATTATATCGTTATTCTTTTCTGTAAAATACTTAACTTTCTAAGAGAAGCCCTATTATTGTCCTGCTACCTATGCAGGTAGGTAGACAGGTTAATGGGTAGGGCCGGTAAATTTTCTGCAGCTTCCATAAGTTTCTGGAAAAAACCCGCTTTACCAGAAGGAGCGTACGCCCAAGATATTATGAGAAACAATATTTTTTTCAGACGGTGGACTTTGTTGTTGATGATGCTGGTGGCAGCAAGCTGTAGCCCCTATAAAAAGGGTCTGCAGAGCTATCAACTGGGAGAATATCAGGTGGCCATCAATCATTTCGAGAAAGTTTCAGATAATCCCAAAGCAAGCTTTTATCTGGCCGAATCTTACCGGCTCTCTAATCGCATTGCCGAGGCAGAACCCCATTATGCAAAAGCATTGCAGGGTGGACTGCAGGACGAAGAAGCACGTTTTTACTATGGCTATGCTTTAAAAGCAAACAGCAAGTACACAGAGGCCCGCAAGCAGTTGCAGGACTATCTGAACAGCTCGCCCAGAAACGAAGAATTTAAGCAACGCGCCAGCAAAGAACTGGGTAACCTGCAGTCGCTGAGTGAAATTCTTAGCCAGGAGCCGGTCTTTAAGATCAAGCACCTGCCTGAGGTCAACACCCCCGATGCCGAGTATGGCGCAGTAGCCCGCGAGAACGAGCTTTACTTTACCTCTTCCCGCACCGACGATAAAACCAATAAGGCTACCGGTAAATCTTTTACCAACCTGTTTAAAGCACAGGTAGGCCAGGCCATGGAAGTTGCTCCAAATACCGTTCAGGAGCTGCCCGAAGCCTTTAACCTGCCCGATCGTGCTGAGGGTACCATTGCCTTTAGCCCGGATGGCAATACCATGGTATTTGCGCGTGGCAATGCAAAAGGAAAAAAAGGCGGCGACGAAGTAAATCTCTATATCAGCTATTTCCGCAATGGCGCCTGGTCAGAGCCTCAGATTATGCGCATCAGCGACCAGCGGGCCTGGGACAGTACGCCGGCTTTTAGCCGCAATGGTAAAACCCTCTACTTTTCTTCTAACCGGCGCGGGGGCCTGGGAGGGGTAGACCTTTATTCTGCCCAGTCAGATGCCCGCGGCAACTGGGGCAGGGTGCAAAACCTGGGAAAAGAGATCAACACGGCCGGCAACGAGATGTTTCCTTATGTGTCGGTAGACAACCGGCTCTACTTTAGCTCCGATGGTCATCCGGGCATGGGCGGACTGGATCTGTTTATTGCCACCCGCCGCGAAGGCAAGGTTGCAATAGATAATTTGGGTGAACCCATGAA
>JASLAE010000474.1 GCA_030147305.1 Cesiribacter sp. | reverse complement strand
AGGACCAATACCTGGGCCGGCTTACACTAGCCTGAGCAGAAGGGCACCAGCGATGATCAATAAGACTGCAATAACTATTTTAGAAAACTTGCTTCCCAGGACATCCTTGATGCTCAGTACCTGCAGGGGCTGCGCGGGTTTACTGGGCATATAATCGACAAAAATTTGCTGGCCGGGGAAAAAACTGTCAGCTGCTTTTGTGGACACTGAAAAACGAATAGTCTCCACGCCCGAAATAAACTGACCGCTGATCTGCTGCTGCTGTACCTTAAGGACAATACCACGACTTCTTCGGGCACCGGCAGGCAAATGCGGCTCCCGGCTAAACTGGGTGTAGAGGATGAGCAGCAGTCCGGCACCCATCAGAATAAGCCCCGGCACCAGCATGTTAATGTTCCCGTTCGCGCCAGCGGAAACTCAGGTAGGAGAGCAGGTCGCCGAAGGCAGTTACCGCCGGCATAATTTCCTGGTCTACCTGTTTACCGGTAAGCTTCAGTAGCAGGTAGCCGTAAATGCCATTAAGGGCCGCCTGCACCGGATTGGTCACCAGGCCGCCCGAAGCATCCATGCTGTTGCGAATATGCACGGCGGTTTTGCTGTAGATCTGCCGGTATTGCTGATCAGCTTTCAGCAGCTGCTCGTGCAGGTTGTATAGCTTTTTAACGTACTCCTGGGTTTCCTTCAGGTGACCCGTTTTTTCAAGACCTTGCTCCTGCATGTGCTGGGCCAGGCTGGTGTACCATGCCAGGGCCGGTTGCCGGTCTTCCGCTGGCAAATGGTCTATTACGTTTTTCCGAAGATCCTCGATGTCAAAATGATAGGCCCTCAACAGGTCTTCAGTCTGGTACATGTATACGATGTATTCGGAAATGTTTTCCTTGCGTTTTCTATCGGCTATCAGCATGGTAGGGAATAGAGTCTTTTCAAATATGGCTATAAACTTCCTGTAATACAATAAAATCCTGAATCTGCTTTTGTTTAAGGCACTTAATGACGTTAGAATGCTGTTAGGGAAAATGCAGCTATTTCACTACTTTTGTGCTTCTATTTTGAACTATGAAAAACATTCGCAACTTCTGCATCATTGCCCACATCGACCACGGCAAAAGTACGCTGGCCGACCGCCTGCTGGAATTTACCCAGACGGTAAGTGATCGGGACATGAAAGCACAATTGCTAGATAATATGGACCTGGAGCGTGAGCGTGGTATCACCATTAAAAGTCACGCCATCCAGATGAATTACAAACAGGATGGGCAGGATTATATCCTCAACCTGATTGACACCCCCGGCCACGTAGACTTTAGCTACGAAGTATCGCGGTCTATTGCCGCCTGTGAAGGCGCGCTGCTGATTGTGGATGCTTCGCAGGGGGTAGAAGCCCAGACCATCTCCAACCTGTATATGGCCCTGGGGCATGACCTGGAGATTATTCCGGTGCTCAATAAAATTGACCTGCCAGGTGCCATGCCCGAAGAAATGGCCGATCAGGTGATTGAACTGCTGGGCTGCAAGCGCGAAGATATTATTCTGGCCAGCGGCAAAGAAGGCATTGGCATCAAAGAAATTCTGGAAGCTATCGTGGCGCGTATTCCTGCCCCTACCGGCGATCCGGAGGCACCGTTGCAGGCCATGATCTTCGACTCTCAGTTCAACTCTTACCGTGGGGTGGAGGTAATCTTCCGCGTATTGAATGGCACCATTCGCCAGGGCGATAAAGTAAAGTTCTTAGCAACCGGCAAGGAATATGAAGCTGACGAGATTGGTACGCTTAAGATGACGCAGGTAGCGAAAAAAGAAATCAAAGCAGGCGACGTAGGCTACCTGATCTCCGGCATTAAAGTAGCCAAAGAGGTAAAGGTAGGAGATACCATCACGCACAAAGAGCGTCCGGCGATTAAGCCTGTAAAAGGTTTTGAAGAAGTGAAGCCCATGGTATTTGCCGGTATCTATCCGGTAGAGACAACGGACTACGAAGAACTGCGCTACAGCATGGAAAAACTGCAGCTCAACGATGCTTCGCTGGTGTGGGAGCCCGAGACCTCGGCTGCTCTAGGCTTTGGTTTTCGCTGCGGCTTCCTGGGCATGCTGCACATGGAAATTGTGCAGGAGCGCCTGGAGCGTGAGTTTGACATGACGGTGATCACCACCGTACCGAGTGTGCAGTTTCATACCTACCTGAAAGACGGTAGCAAAGCAATTGTTAATGCACCCAGTGAGCTGCCTGAGCCTAACTATGTAGACCGGATCGAAGAGCCGTTCATCAAGGCACAGATCATCTCAAAGTCAGAATATGTTGGGTCCATCATGACCCTTTGCATGGACAAGCGCGGGCTCTTAAAAAACCAGGTGTACCTGACCTCAGACAGGGTAGAGCTTACCTTCGAAATGCCGCTCAGTGAAATGGTGTTTGACTTTTTCGACAAGCTCAAGACCATCAGCCGCGGCTATGCCTCCCTGGATTATGAACTGCTGGGCTTCCGGGAATCTACCATGGTGAAGCTGGATATTATGCTTAACGGCGAGAAGGTAGACGCCCTCTCGGCCATTGTGCACCGCGACAAAGCCTATGACTGGGGCAAGCGTTTGTGCGAAAAGCTGAAAGAACTGCTCCCCCGCCAGCAGTTTGAAATCGCCATCCAGGCAGCCATCGGCACCAAAGTAATTGCCCGCGAAACTGTTAAAGCCTTACGTAAAAACGTATTGGCAAAGTGTTATGGCGGTGATATTAGCCGGAAGCGTAAACTGTTGGAGAAGCAGAAAAAAGGTAAAAAGCGGATGCGCCAGGTTGGCAACGTAGAAATACCGCAGGAAGCCTTTATGGCAGTACTAAAATTAGATTAAAGAATCCTATGCAGCTTTGGCACCAACGCCAGAGCTGCCTTGTTTTAAAAGCCGGTTCAATATTATTTCTCTAAAACATCTCTATGCATCAGCGCGGCCATTTGTTAGACGGTAAAACCTTAAGCGAAACCATACAGGGAGAGATTGCCCATCAGGTAGAGGAGCTCAAAAGTAAAGGGCACAGGGCCCCGCACCTGGCTGCTGTTTTGGTAGGCAGCGATGGCGCCAGCGAGACCTATGTGAGCCATAAGGTAAAAGCGTGCGAAAGGGTAGGCTTCGAAAGCACACTCGTGCGCCTGCCCGATACCATCATCGAGAAGGAATTGATGGAGGTAATCGATGAATTGAACAATAACCCGGCCATAGATGGATTTATTGTGCAATTGCCGTTACCGAAACATATTCGGGTAGACAAGGTGCTGGAGCGTGTGAGTCCGGCAAAAGATGTAGATGGTTTCCATCCAATCAATACCGGGCGTATGGTAGCTAACCTGCCTGCTTATAAACCCGCTACTCCCGATGGCATCGTGGAAATGATCAGCCGGTTTAACATTCCTACCCGGGGCAGGCATGTGGTGGTGATTGGCCGCAGCCTTATTGTGGGTACGCCCATCAGCTTGTTGTTGAGCAGGGATGGTTATCCGGGCGATGCAACCGTTACCCTCTGCCACCGCTATACCGAAGACCTGGCCAGCTACACCCGCCGGGCAGATATTCTGGTAGTTGCTGTGGGTATTCCCGGCTTTGTTACTGCAGAAATGGTGAAAGAAGGTGCTACCGTTATCGATGTGGGTATTACACGTGTAGCAGATGAATCAAAAAAGTCCGGTTTTAGTTTAAGAGGAGATGTAGCTTTCGAACAGGTATCTAAGAAAGCGGCTTTTATAACCCCGGTGCCGGGCGGTGTTGGGCCCATGACCATCGCCTCCCTGCTCAAAAATACACTGCTTGCTGCCAAGGGCGCAGTGTACGGGAAGTAATTGTCTTTTATATAGTATAAAGGGTTTGATGCTGGCGCGCCTCCAGAACGCGTGTCCGCTCTTTAGGGTTGAACAGAGGTTTGAATTGGAAAAGCTTAGCTTACATACTGAAGAAAAAAATAGAACAGGGCTGGTGCTTCCGGTCATGGAGGCTTTCTATACCCTGCAGGGTGAAGGTGCCTACCAGGGGCAGGCTGCCTATTTTATTCGCCTGGGTGGCTGCGATGTTGGCTGCCACTGGTGCGATGTAAAAGAATCCTGGAATGCTGATGTTCATCCCAAACGTACAGTAGAAGAGCTGGTAGCAGCAGCAAGCCAATATCCGGGGCGGCTGGCCGTTATTACAGGGGGCGAACCGCTTATGCACCCGCTCGATGAACTTACCGCAGCGCTACAGGCTGTAGGATTTAAGACGAACATTGAAACTTCCGGTGCCCACCCACTCAGTGGCCAATGGAACTGGGTTTGTCTGTCGCCGAAGAAGTTCAAAGCACCGTTGCCAGAAGTATATGCACACGCCAACGAGCTAAAGATCATCATTTATCATAAAAGTGATTTTGCCTGGGCAGAGGCACATGCAGCATTGGTTCGTCCCGATTGCCGTTTGTATTTGCAGCCAGAGTGGAGTCGCATGCAGGAGATGTTACCCCTGATTGTGGAGTATATCAAGGAAAATCCTAAGTGGCAAGCTTCCCTGCAGGTGCATAAGTTTATGAATATACCTTAATTGTATACATGCGTAATCCTCTTTTGCTACTCTCTCTGATGCTGTGCCTCCTGTTAGCAGGAACAACCCATGCCCAGCGTCCAGCTGCTTATTCTACCCAGAATAAAAAAGCGATCAAGGCTTATGAAGCCTCAGAGAACTATCTGGTTCGCCGGCAGTGGGAGCAGGTAATCGTTTTACTGGAGGAAGCTGTTGAAAGAGATGCAGATTTTCTGGAAGCGCGCATACGGCTGGCTACAGCTTACCGGGCTGTAGGCAATTTGCCAAAGGCTGTCGAACAGCTGGAGGCCGCTGCTAATCCAAAAAAAGGCTCGCCGGCACCACAATCGCTCTTTGCCCTGGGAGAATTGTACTGGCAGCTGGGCCGTTATCAGGAGGCGCAGGATAAATTACAGGCGTTTTTGGCTACAGGCCCTCGTCAGAAGCCAATTTTGGCGGCAACCCATCAAATGCTGAAAGGAACGGAGTTTGCGCTGGAACAATTGCAACATCCCCAGGCCTTCGACCCAGAGCCCATGCCGGATCAGGTCAATAAGTTTCCCCTTCAGTTTTTTCCAGCACTTACTGTCGATGGCAAAACGCTTATTTTCACCGGCCGTCAGGGAAATGATCCGCGAGATTTAGAGGACTTATACATTGTTAGGAAGAATGAGCAGGGCATTTGGTCGGAGCCCGCTCCCCTTTCGGATGTTATCAATACAGAATATAATGAGGGTACGGGCAGTATTTCTGCCGATGGCCGTACGCTTATTTTCACCTCCTGCCAGGGCAGGCGTTCGTATGGCCGTTGCGACCTCTACATTACATACAAATCTGGTGATAGCTGGAGTGAACCCCAAAATTTAGGGGCGGCGGTTAATTCAAAATTCTGGGAATCGCAGGCCTCCCTTTCTGCCGATGGCCGTACCCTTTATTTTGTATCTGACCGTCCGGGAGGAAAAGGCGGAAGAGATATCTGGGTGAGTCGCCGAAATAGCGCAGGTCAATGGACGGCTGCAGAGAATGTGGGTACGCCTGTAAATACGGTAGGAGAAGAAATGTCCCCATTTATCCATGCAAATGGACAAACCCTCTACTTTTCTTCCAATGGCCATGTAGGCATGGGCGGCTACGATTTGTTTATGACAGAAAATGAAGAAGACAGCAGCTGGCAACAACCCCGAAATTTAGGTTATCCAATCAACACGCACGAAGATCAGTTTTCGCTCTTTGTAACTGCTGATGGCACAAAGGGATATTATACGCATGAAGTTGCCCGCAATGGAGAGCCTATTTCTGGTAAAATCTACCAGTTTACCTTACCGGAGTCGGCGCAGGTGCGTAATCGGAGCAGCTATGTATCCGGCAGGGTGTTCGATGCAGATACAAAAAAGCCTATCGGTGCCGAGGTACAATTGTTTAACCTAAACAGCCAGCAGCTAGAACAACAGGTGGAAGCAGATTCGGCATCTGGTTTATACTACATGGTGCTGACTGAAGGTGCTCCTTATGCCCTCTACGTTAATCACCCTGGTTATCTTTTTAAAAGTCTGTCTTTTGAAATAGCAGAGGCAGAAACCCTAAAGCCTGTAAACCTGGATGTTTACCTAGACCCTATTCGTGCCGGCATGATCACACGCCTGAGCAATATCTTTTTTGACACCGACAAGCACGAAGTAAAGCCGAAGAGCGAGACCGAATTACTGCGGGTCGTACAATTTCTTGAGCAGAATCCTGAAGTGCGAATCGAAATTGGTGGGCACACGGATGATGTGGGTAATGTGGCTTACAACCAGCGGCTTTCAGAAAAAAGAGCACAGGCGGTGCTGGAATGGCTTATGAATGCCGGAGCACCAGCAAAAAGTTTAAGTGCTAAAGGCTATGGGCAATCGAAGCCCCAGGTGCCTAATGACTCGGAAGAAAACCGCCAGCAGAACCGTCGTATTGAGTTCAGGGTGTTGTAAAACATAGGCTTCTAACAAAACTCAGGTATATAAAATACTTGTTGAGATTGTTGTTAATGCCATATTATTCCTAATCTCTAATTCATTACTAAATACTTTTTACCTTTCTATGGGCGAATAAGTGTCAGGATTGAACGGCTCAGCATCTACTCTTCAGGGTAAGTCTGCTTGTTTAATGTAATTAATTTAAGTTTACACATCTCATCTTGGTTTGTATCTTTTTAAGCTCATTGAAAGGGGGCAAAAATTGTATGTTTTATATATATCGCTACGGTACATGATAGCCATACTTAAACAGTTAGTATTTGCACCATAATTTATTTTACTTTTTTTGTTA
>JASLAE010000467.1 GCA_030147305.1 Cesiribacter sp. | reverse complement strand
CGTTATTGATTACCGGGTAGGATGATAGCAGTTGGTACAAGCCTGCAGGCTGCTGAAAAATAAAGAGTTAAAGTGGGTATATTTTCAGTCACCTCTTCCGCTGGGCAATTTAGTATTAAAAAAAATAAGCACTGCCCGATTCTTGTATAGCTGTATGAATTCAGCTGAAATGGGTGATGCCGGTGATCATCGGATGGAATAAGGCAATTGCGGAATGGGATCGGGCAAGCTAAAATTCCAGGTTGGCAGCTATGATTCTCATCATATGGCCATTAAAAATGTAGGAGCCTGTTCCTGAAAAAGCCCGGTTTCTCGAGTTAATGCAAAGGGTAGCTTAAGCTTTGCGTGACTTATCCTTTGGCTTATGATGAACATCGAGTTGTTGCAACTTCATTTGCTGTTCCTGCACTTTATAAATAAGATCCCGGATATGTTGTTGTTTCAGCGGCTTTTCTAACAGGGCAAGCACATTATAGCGGCTGGAAAGCTGCATGGCTCTATCTGTTTTATCTGACGTGACTATGGCAAAAAAGGTGTTCTCCAGCGAGACCTGGCCAATCTTTTTTAGTTCCTTGAGAATATCAAGAATCTGGTAAGCACCCAATCCGGGCATTTCAATATCCAGCAGAATTAAGTCAGCTGCTTCATTGCATTGAGGATAGGATGTTGCAGCATATTTCTCTTTTAAGTATACCAGTGCCTTCAGGCTGTCCGAGAATACTTCTATATGATGGGCAACCTGCATATGTTCAAGAAGCCTTTTTGTAACCATTCCAATGATCTCATCATCATCCACAAGAATGACGTGCGCTAATTTCTTCTCCATGGCAGGTAAAAACTGTTTCATTCCTCACCCGGCAAGCTTTTTAAGCAGAGGAGGGAATTTGGTGCTGGAATCTGTTGAAGACGTATGGAATTTTAACCATACAGCTTCAAGACGTTGCACGAACCTGAAAAGAAGGAATGCAGTACGCTCTAGCTACAAGTTTATATTTTAGCCTGTTAAACCAGAGGAAAAAGTAGGGATGGAGATGCGGCGAAGCACTATTAACGTGAATAAAATCAACAAAATCCGTATGTCAGGCCCTAGGGTTGGGAGCAGCAAGGCTATGATATCCTGCAGAATGCAACTTCAGTAATTGCCAGAAATGAAAAAGAAATCAATGCAATGAATAGGCAAGAAGGAAACACCCGGCAGGGCTAACGGTAAGGCCAATCAATAACGGGCATTACTGGCATAAAGCCGGTTTTGCTTCCATTATGATTGAAGTTCCAGTGCCTCCAGCAGTTTATCTAAATCTTCTTTTGCTATTGGTTTAGCTAGATAAGCCCCTAAGATATTACCAAAACAGGCTGCCCTTTCCTTGTCCTGAGGGTGCAAAGAGCCCGTGAGCATCACAATTGTGAACCTGCTGCTGTCAATACCTTCCATGGTCTCTAATTCGGTTAAAAACTCAAAACCATCGAGGCCTGGCATATGGAGGTCTAAAAAGATTAGATCGGGGCAGGCCTGCCGGAATTTACCATCGCCGCTGGCATAGTGTTGCTGCATGTACTCAAGCGCATCTGATGCCTTGTGCAGCACCACAACCTCTTTTGCAATCCCTAAATCCTCTACCAGTATTTTGTTGATATAAGAGCAAACAGGATCGTCGTCGATAAAAAGGACCTTTTCTACCTTGTGCATGCCGAAATGTTTATGCAATGGAATTAAATTCTTCAAACGCTGCTGTTCCTTTTAACATGCCTAACCCAGCCATTAGCATGTGTTTGTAGCCTCAGGCTACAAACCAGTGTGCATTAGTGAAATTTTGAAAAAGGATGAAAAAAGCGAAGCGCTTAGTAGTGCTTCGCTTTTTATATTTTAAGTAGATCTAAAAAGTGTATAGCCTGAAAAAAATAGGACAGCTTGTCCTTCAGGTATTTTTATTTAGCGACAGTTAATGAAAACCAGGAAATACTATTCTTCCTGCTTCTCAACTTCAATTGGTTTTTGGGCAACAGCCTTGCCTTTTTCGTTGAACAGCACGATCAGGCTTGCCTGAGTGGCTTCGTTTTCTGCCAGGGCTGCCTGGTAAAATTTACCAGCTGCAGAACCTTCCTGGCCTGCTACTTCGGCAACGGCAACAACTGTGTATGTTTTGAATTCATCACCTTTTAATGCTTCCTGAACTGCAGCCGGCAATTCTTCTACCTCTATGGTACGAAGGCCGTTTTCTGCAGGCTTATCAGACATTTTATCGGTAGTAATTGAGTCTTCTGTGTTAACAGCTGGTTTTTCTTCTGTTTGAGGGGCAGTTTGGGCAAAAGTTACACCCATGCCAAATGCTATTGCTACGATCGTTAATGCTGTTTTTTTCATATCTGTTTTTAGCGTTAAAAAATTAGTTCTGCCGAGGTAGTTAGAAAATACTGTGCCAAAAATTAAATAATGTTGTAAGGCACTTTAAATCAGCCTGCTAACAGAGAATATTGTATTTTGACTCTCCTTCAACAATGGGTAAGGCCGCAGCAGTTTGTAGATCTATTCCGCTTAAAAGTGTGGAATTGGCTTTTACCTTATGCATTCAGCCATTCACTTTGCTTCAACTTGAGAGACGGGTGTGTAAGTAACCGGCGTAGCAAATTACAGGACTATGCATCTAAAAATTATTGTCTTAATCATAATGCTTTGTTAGCAATGCAGCTTGTAGACAGGCCTACAGAAAAACTGCCTGAGGTTAGTGACCAAATACTGCCCCTGAAAACTAAACCCATCAAACTAAAGACCCCGCCTAACCTTCTTATTGAATAAGCTCCTAATTATTATCATCATTATTTTGAATTCCTTCAAGAATATATTTACTTTATACAATACTTTGTAAGTCAGACTATTAGGCAGGCTTTTGAGGCCAAAACCAATATTTTACTTTTATAAATACTGGCCATCCCTGCCCCGCGTTGACTGATGCTGGTGTTACCAGATGCTCTCTAGTTTTGCACCAATTTTTACCTGCTCCTAGCGGGCATAGGTTCTCCTTTCTTCTTCTCCTATCCGGGAAATCTGCTTTTTTACTGCACTTTTTTATGCCAGTATCATGTCAACTTCTACCCTTTCATCCAATCGCTTTGGCCTCCTGCGCCAGCACGGCCTGTTGTCTGTCACTAAATCTTCAGGCTTATCCCTGGCCATACTCATGGCATACCTGCTTGCCATAGCGCCACTATCTGCTTTTTCACTTGACACCACGCCTCATGCTGCTGCGCTTCATTGTGCCGATACCGGCTTAAAAGATTTCGAAAACAGCACAGACAACTGCCCGCAAATACACAATACCTTCCAGCAGGGTATAGAAGAGGATGGTGCGGTAGAAGGTATCGCCCCGGTCTTCAACATCAGCGCTTCTTCAAACGTGATCTTTGTACCAGGCAGTGCTACGCTTATGCTAAAACATGGTGAAGCGTCCACCATTACCATTACTGTAACAGACCCCGATGCAGGGGAGGAAATTCAGCTGCGCATCGTGCAAATTTACGACCAGAATTACAGCGAGGTAGAGATGTTTGAAAATGCCAGCCTGAGCCCCGCCTTACCCCTAAGTGGTACCGGTACGCTCAGCACAGAACTGCGCTGGTCGCCTACTTACGAGCAATGGGGCCACCAGGAAATGCAGCTGGTAGCAGAAGATGCTTCTGGCAATACCGTTTATTATACCCTTTACTTTATGGTGAACATCCTGCCCGAGATTATAGCGCCAGCAGCAGTAACCGTACCGGTAGGAGAGATGTTTATTCTACAAATTCCGGTTATTGATGATTATGGCACCCTCTGGACTGGCGCCATGGAGTCGGAGTTACCCCTGATGGGGTTTGAGACTACCCCGGGCATTCAGATCATAGGTGAGGTGGGTCCGGAGTACATCGGCACCCACGAGCTGGTACTGCTTGCCTGGGACGAAAGCGGCATGCAGGTGAGCGAACCCATGTTGATTCATGTAGTAGCGGACTGTAATATGCTTAGCTGGTACCCCGATGCGGATGGAGATGGCTATGGAGAAGAAGATGAATTCTACAGCATCGACTCCTGCACCCCCATTGCAGGCTATGCCAGCGAGATCGCCGATTGCAACGACAGTGATGCAGGCATTAATCCTGGTGCAGAAGAAATTCCTGATGATGGCAAAGACAACAACTGCAATGGAGAAACAGATGAGGAGGAAGTGGTACTTACCTGCAGGGCAGCGCAGCCGCTCAAGCTGTGGGCACAGTGCCCGGATGTAGCCTCACAAAGAAAGTGGATGATCTACAACCCCAATAGCTGTGCAGTAGAGGTAATGTGGCAGGTGCATAAGACCAGCCAGCAGGGAAACCTGGTGGCACCTCCGGGTAGATCTTACTTCACCACCCTCAAAGGAAACAAAAACAATGACGTAGTCTTTATCCACTGGACTGATACCCAAGGAAAGAGCAAGAAAAAAGGCATGGCTTCAGCTTCAGCTCCTTGCAAAGACAAAGGTAAGAACACAAGAATTACCAATGCAGAGCATAGTCTAAAAGCCGGCCTTGCCATCTATCCGGTTCCATTTCAGGATCAGCTTCGTGTGGAACACCAAAGCATAAAAGCCGGGACGGCTGTTAAAGTAGCGCTCATTAGCCTGGATGGCAGAACCCTTGATGTTTCTGCGCACATTATAGAACAGGCAGCTGGCCAGCTCCTCATGAATCTGCAGCAGCTTAACCTCAGCAATGGCCTCTACATATTGCGTTTGCAGGTTGCTGGTGAGGAACCAGTCTTTACAAGAGTAATCCGGCAGCAGTAAGAGCAAACATACCGATAGCTGCTGTTTTAAGGTAATTGAACTTGGAATGCAAAGTAAACACGCACTTTGGTGCCGCATAGGTGCCATACATGGTGGGTTGATTGGTGGTGCTTTGCAGGAACACGCTGACGATACAGCAAACAATTGAGGTAGTGCGGCAATTATGAAATTACCCCATACATGCACCACGGTGCATCTGGGATTTTATGCTGATGCCTGATAACCCAGGCAACTTGCTCTTAATCTGAATAATATGATTGAACGTTACAACAACAATCACCGTATATAATCAAAGCTGGCATGCTTTTGGCACTATTTTGGAAAGCCAAAGGTTATACTAAAGCCTAACGTTACAGCCAAACGTTATAACTTGACAATAAAAAAAGAAAAGAATGGGATCTTAGGATTGACATAATCCGAACGCTGCTCTATACAGGAAAATCCTCAACAATTTGTACTATTTGTACTGAAAGAAGAGGCGTCCTGACCTACATGCTGATTAGTGTTGTTACAGTGACTGAGGCCCTGGTATCACAAAATCAAGAATGTTTCTTCCAGTATTATTTGCCTCTGCTGTAAAATCTAATATGACACAAAGATTAAAATTCATCGATAAAAATCAGTCAGCCTTCTTTGCAACTACCCGCAAAAGAGTGGATGCCTATTTCAAAGAACAGAACATCTCTAAAAGAGCCAATGGCCTGATGTGGGTCAAAATTATCTTCTATCTGCTGGTATTCTTCACACTATATGGTCTGATACTTTCGGGCTGGTTTGGTACCTGGGCAATGCTGGGCATGGCCCTTACGCTTGGTGCATTTGGAGCTTTTATAGGCTTTAATGTTTGCCACGATGCCATCCATGGCTCCATCTCAAAAAATAATAAAGTCAATAAAGGGCTTAGTTACCTTTTTCATCTCATTGGCGCCAACCCCTATATGTGGGATATTACGCACAATATCGTGCACCATACCTATACCAATATACCCGGACATGATGAGGATATTGAAATAGCACCAGGCTTGATCCGTCTGGACGAAAGCGAAAAGGTGAATAAACTGCAACGCTATCAGCACTTTTACGCGTTTCTGGTGTATGGCTTTGCATCCCTCTCCTGGGTTTTGCGGAAAGATTATGTGAAGTTCTTTCAGAAACAGATTGGCCAGCATACCGCTAATCACCCAAAAAGAGAGTATTTCAACCTGTTTTTCTTTAAGCTGCTATACTACTTCCTGTTTATAGCATTGCCCATTATGCTGCTCCCGCTTAGCTGGTGGCAGGTAGCCCTTGGTTTTCTGCTGATGCACCTTGCCGAAGGTTTTGTACTGGGGCTGGTCTTTCAGCTGGCCCATGTAGTGGAAGGTACCGATTTTCCAATGCCCAACGCAGAAGGAAATGTAGAAGAAGCATGGGCTGAGCATCAGCTAAGAACAACCGCTAATTTTGCTCCGAATAGTGCACTGGCTAGTTTCCTGCTGGGCGGCCTCAACCGGCAGATAGAACATCACCTGTTTCCAAAAATCTGCCATGTACATTATCCGGCTATTGCAGGGATTGTTATGCAAACTGCTAAAGAGCATAACCTGCCCTACATGGAGAGCCCAACTTTCTTCACTGCGCTTGGTTCGCATTACCGTACATTAAGAAAACTTGGTAAAGAGGCTTATATGGAACAAAATGCCGGTATGGTTCCACAACGTTAAAGCTTAAGCCAGGTAACCCGAGCTGAAAAAAGCAAAATCTATATTTAGCTTATGCCTATCTTTTTAGGCACCTGGCGGGCTAAGCTTTTATTTTTATTACCCATGGGAGGTCCGGGCTTTTCCGGCACCATGGCGTATAAAACTCTATAAATAACAAGCATAACAGCGGCATGCTGCACGCAGTAATTCTACCAGGCTTACCTATCAGCATGTTACTAATAGCCTGCGGGCCTCCATTAAAAGCTGATTTGAGCAGGGGATCTGGGAAACCAATTATATCAACCTTCTTGGTAGCATTTTAATAGTAACTGCAGCGCAATATCCAATGCCGCTATTGTTTAGCGCTTATACGCTGCCAGCCAGCCCCTTAGCTTTGGTCTGTTTTGAATTTTACAGCAACCTGTTGCACCTGCTGCAGCACATTTTTAAGCACAGGGCTTAAGTCTTCTTTTCTCCATGTTACATACAAGCTTACTTTGTGAGACAGGTTGATAAAACGCACATCTGACTGTGCGCTGTAAGCATAAGAGCTTGGCAAAATAGTAACACCAAGCCCCCTGGCCACCAGGCTTAAGATCATGGCGCCAAAGTCAGACTCAATGTAGACATTCGGGCTAAAGTTATTATCATTAAAGAGCTGCCGCAGGTTGTTTACATAAAATGTTTTGTGGTGCAGGCCAGACAGAATAAACCTTTCGCTTTTTACATCCTGAAGCCCCTTGAAATTTTCCTCGTTCAAGGGATGATTTTGTGGCACGATCAGCGATAGCGGCTCCGAGTAGAGACAGATAGATTGCAAAGCATGATTTTCTGCCGGATCTCTTCTAAAGGCCAGGTCCATCTGGTAATTAAGCAACAACTGCTCAAAACTGATATCAATTGGCTCTACCAGCTCAACTTTTAGCTCTGGCAGGGTGTGGGAGATGCTGGCAATCAGCTCCGGCAAAAAGCCCCAGGCAACAGAGCCGGGATAGCCAATTTTAATAGAGCCGGCAGCGCCTTCATGTATTTTCCTGGCCTGCCTGTGGATGCTGTTGATCTTATCGAGCAGCGGCAGCCATTGTTCTCTTAGAAAAACACCGGCTTCTGTAAGCTTGACATTTCGCTTACTCCTTTCGAAAAGCTGTACGTTCAATTCATCTTCCAGGGCTTTGATCTGCCTGCTCAGGGCCGATTGGGTAATGAACATCTTCTCTGCTGTATTCCAAAAATGAAGCTCCTGGGCCAGTGCCAAAAAATACCTTATTTGTTGCAGCTCCACACCAACTGATTTGATTTATGCATTAGTCAACCCAATATTGGCATTTTTAAGATGATGCCCATGCACTTCCTTTGTATAAAATTTAAGAAGAATGCTATTAATGCGAAAATACTCAAAGGAAGCTGTAGGGTGGACAGGTGCACTATTTTCCCTATCAGCGTTTAGCTTAAACAGCCTGAACATCATTGGCAGCCAATCTCTGGAATACCTGTTCATGAATATTGTTGGCTGCTTTTTCCTGATCATCTATGCTGTTTTCAAGAAAGCACATGCCAGCTGGGTGTTAAATACAATATGGTTGCTGATGACGGCCGTAGCACTGGTAAAGGTTTGGATGCATTTTTAGCAGATAACGACCGGAAGCTTTTCCTATAATTTAAAAATATTCTCAAGGTTCAAATCCTTTAGCGCTGCCCCTCTTTTCCCATTACCTGCATTTTAACAGCAGGCATAATCCATCCATTTTAACGCAAAAACCGTTAGCTGTAAAATTGCAGAGCGCCAGATAAGGCTTGCTTGGCATAGATAAGATTTTGACTATTTTGCGTTATTTGCCAATCAAATAACAGCTCACTATCTTCATGCCCGCCCGCAAGCAGGCAAATGACTAGTTAAGAACAAGCAAAAAACAGGTCTTTTAATGGTAAATAAATAATGGCTTCAGGACTTCTTGCTTTATTGGATGATGTGTCGGCCCTTGTGAAAGTAAGCGCGGCAAGCCTCGATGATGTTCCCACGCAGGTGGCAAGAACAACGGGAAAAGTATCAGGAATTGTCATCGATGATGCCGCGGTAACACCCAAATATGTAGTAGGACTTGATCCCACGCGGGAACTATCGATCATTTTTCAGATCGCTAAAAAATCGCTTCTCAATAAGCTACTTATTTTAAGCCCGGCGGCCCTGCTTCTTGGTTTCTTTGCTCCATGGGCCATAAGCCCTATATTAATGCTGGGTGGCGCCTTCTTATGTTTTGAAGGCTATGAAAAAGTCCATTCCATGTTTAGCAAACACCATCATGACGCCCACCCCAACTCAGGGGACAAGCTAAAAGTGATCACGCCAGAAGAACTGGAAAAGGAAAGAGTCACGGGTGCCGTTCGTACCGACCTCATTCTGTCTGCCGAAATTGTTGCCATTACCTATGCTACTGTAGCAGACAAACCATTGACAACCCAGATTGCCGTGATGTTATGTGTGGCAATCTTTATTACCATTGCCGTTTATGGGTTCGTGGGGTTAATTGTGAAAGCAGACGATTTCGGACTGCACATGGCAAAAGAAAACAATCATCCACAAATCAGGAAGATCGGGAGCGGTATTGTGAAATTCATGCCGCACTTTTTAAAAATTCTTGGCTATATCGGGACAGCTGCCATGTTATGGGTTGGTGCAGAAATTATTGCACACGGTATCCCTTTTACGAGCCATGCCCTGCATGAGCTGGAACATTCGCTGGCTCACACACCCACCCTTGCCTGGTTAGCCAAAGTACTCGTTAGTGCATTAGGGGGGTTGATTGTAGGCGCCATCATTGAAAAAATAGTGGTACTTGGCCGCAAGCTTATGCAGAGCTTTCGCGGCAAACAAGTACATAAAATATAATAAACCTATGATGATATAAAGCGGACAAGCCAGGAGCCCCTGGCTTGTCCGCTTTTTTTATTTAGCCTTGGGCAATGCCTGAATTTTTTAGCGTAGCTAAGCACAAGGAAAGGGTTTAAAAGACCTTGGTATTTTCGCGGGAGAAAAAATTCAGCCATTGATGGCAGCTTTAGTTCGGAACATTTCAAGTATCAGGCAGGCAGCTTATGCCCTGTTCAGCACCACCCTACAACCTTTATGGTTGCTTTAAGGACAAGGCACAGACACGGGCCGACCCGATTTTCTAAGACTACTCCATTATACAGGCGGTTCCCGCTAATGCTCTACAGGCAAGCTCAGGAAATAGGGCCTCGTGCTCAGAGCATAGGCACTCTCATAGAAAGCAGCAAAAGTTTGACTGGCTTTATTTGGATTGCTGTTCTACCAGCGCCGGAGCATCTTTTCCGGATCAGGAGGAGTAGCACCACTTTTTAGACTTTCCTTCGAAAACGGGGGTTTACCACAGCTTGACTTTACACTATGTAACCGCTGTGGCATGAAATGGTATCTACGTGTTACCCTCCTCTATTCTTCCTTACGAGGTATTTTATGCATGTTACGCCAGTAGCATACAGTGTAACCTGGGTGTTAGACAAGGGCTGCGCCTCCAGCGTACTTTTGCTATGTGCTTTACAGAAAAGAGCCGAGTGCTTTTTATCCCTGACAGCTTTTAACTAACAAAATTTCACTTTAAAATCTAACGCATTATGCAACTGAAATCAATCTTTTCAAAATGGACACAGGTAGCCGGTTTATTATTGATGGGAGGCGCTATTGCCTGGGCCATTAAACTGTGTGTGATCATCGCAACCAATGGTCGCATTATAAATACCGGCGCAGCAGCATTTTTAATGACAGCCGGACTTATAATGCTGTTTCTTGGGTCAACGGGTATTGGTAACTGGCTAAGTGGTAATCGTAACCTTTTGCTACGCACAGTTGCCATTCTTCTTTCTCCTGCAGTGGTTTTTGGCTCTTTTATACTGTTTCCCATGATCACTGGTCCTTTATTTAACAACAGCAATGTGTGGTATGCACAGCAGGAGTCTCCAATTGCACTTGCAGTGGTCTTTTACCTTGCTATCGGATACCTGCTTTACAAAAGGCAAAGAACTGTTATCCAATAACTGTAGCCATCATCAAAAAGGGAATCAATACCTGAAAGCTTCTTCATAAACCCAAAACAATTTAATATGATACGTAAAATACTTAAATGGACAGGTCTTGTAATGCTGTTCCTGATCCTTGGCATATCGGTTGCTATTCCGTTTCGTCAGCACCTGACCTATGAGGCGCCCTACCCAGCCATCAAGGCATCAGCCGATCCTGCAGTTATTGAGAAAGGGAAGCACCTTGTGCTGGTAACCAAAGGATGTGCTCATTGCCACGGTACTGTCAACAACATAGATTCGGTACTTCAAAAAGGGGAAGAGCCTTCATTAGCCGGGGGCAAAGAAATTGAAACACCCTTCGGAACATTCTTTTTACCCAACATTACTCCGGATGCTAAAACAGGCATTGGAAGGATGACTGATGGGGAACTTGCACGCATGTTTCGCTATGGTGTAAAAAGCAACGGAGAAGCCGTGCTGCCTTTTATGCAGGGTATGGATATGAATGACGAAGAGTTGACCGCTGTGATATCCTACCTGCGATCGCTAAAGCCTGTAGAAAATAAAGTACCTGAGAATAAATTCAACGTTATCGGCAAGTTTGCCAAGGCTTTTGTAATAAAGCCCACCATCGAGTCCGCCGCTGCCAGCATTGTGAAGGAGTAAGTCTAGAAGCACCTTGGCCTATCAAAAAGCGACAACTTTACCGGTTGTTGCTTTTGTTGTTCCGGAGCAGACCTATAAAGGACTTTTTGGTGGAGGTATGGGCAGGTGTTGAAATTTTACATTCACGATTACTACTTATTCAAAATCTTAAACAGCCTTACCAACAGCAGAATTTGTAGAGTCTTTGCTAAATAAATCAGGATAATGTTTTCTTTATTACGAAATATTCGTAGTATTACGAAAACATCGTAGAGTTATGGAAAAGCTAAGCCAACAAGAGGAAGAAGCCATGCAAGCCATCTGGAAAGGAGGCGGCGGGTTTATCAAAGACTTTCTACAACACCTTGAGGAACCTAAGCCACCCTACACTACCCTTGCCTCTACAGTAAAGAACCTGGAAAAGAAGGGCTACCTTAAAAGTGAGAAAATTGGCAACACCTACCGATACCTGCCGCTCATCGAAGCCGAAAGCTATAAAAGCATGTTTATGAGTGGATTTGTGAGCGAGTATTTCAGAAACTCCTATAAGGAACTTGTTGCTTTTTTTGCCAAGGAGGAGCAAATCAGTGCCCAGGAGCTTAAGGAGATTATCGACATGATCGAAAACAATAAAGCAAAGTAACCATGCCAGAGATCCTACCCTACCTGTTTCAGGTGAATGCTGCTGTATTGGCTTTTTACCTCCTGTATCGGCTGGTTTTCCGTTCCCTTACGTTTTACACAACCAATCGCTACATCCTGCTGCTAGGCCTGCTTTTCTCGCTGCTTTACCCATTCCTGGATTTGCCTCAGCTGTTTGAGCAATCACTTGCTATAAGCGAGGGGAACAGCTTCGCGATGCAGGGGTGGCCTGCTGCTACCCTGTCCCGGCAGAGCCTGCAGCCAGATTATTGGCTTTGGATACAGTTGCTCTTCTGGGGCGTCTCTGCCCTCTTGCTGCTTCGCCTGCTCCTGAGGCTTTATTCCCTATACCGACTCCATGCCAACACTACTCCTGCCTATTATCAGCATTACCGATTTAGAAAGGTTTCTCTGCCAGTAAATCCTTTCTCTTTCTGGAGAACCATGTATCTCAATCCCGACTGCCACCAGGCTGAAGAACTGGGCGCTATCCTGCAGCACGAAAAGGTGCACATAGATGAGCTCCATACCCTGGATGTTTTAGTGGCAGAGGTGCTGCTGCTGTTTTGCTGGTTTAATCCGGCCATGTGGCTTACCAAAAGAGCCATTGGAGAGAACCTGGAGTTCATCACAGACCAGCGTTTGCTGCAGGGAGGCATGGAGAGTAAAGCCTATCAATATTGCCTGCTGAAGATTAGCAGACTTTCCCAGGCTTCAAGCTTAGCTACTAATTTCAATTTTTCAACCATTAAAACCCGAATCAGTATGATGAACAAAAGAAAATCAGCCTCTCTGCATATGCTAAAATATGCTTTGATACTACCACTGGCCACCGGGCTGCTGTATGCCTGTAATGTAGAGGATGAACCGGCAGAAGACCTGTTACCAAGAGAGCCAGGCACTGCTGAGCAAACTTTATCTGCCGAAACAACCTATTACCTGGATGGAGAAGAGTCGAGCCAGGCGGAGGTAAACCAGCTAAAGCCTGAGGAGATCGCCATGGTGGATGTTTACAAGGGAGAGCAGGCCATCAACAGCTATGGCAAAAAAGAAGTAGTGGTGATCACCACAAAAGCAAACAGCGAGCGCCAAGACTCTAAAGCGCCTTCCACTGAATCCGATAACAGCAAAACTGATGTAAAGATCAACAGCAGCCAGGGTGCCTCAAGCAGTGAAGCAAATCCTATGGCGGAAGCATTGACATTGACCCGTCCTAAAAAGTGTTGACCATTTGTTGCTAATACTGATATAAGTTGACCTTTAAAGGGTAATCCTGATTTTCATTGACCACAAGTGTAGATGAAGGTTTTTGGCTGTAGTAGAAAGTCTTTCTGCCGATAAAATCTCCATCATGGAGGTGTGGAAGGAAGAGGAAGCTGTAGCACGCTTTGGATCAAAAGGGGAAAAAGGTGTGATCTCGATCACGACCAAAAAGTAGAAGGTCCGTCTGCTTTTTAAAGAGCTTCCTGCAAAGGAGGCTTTTGCTGCTTAGGACTTTGCGCCGCAGCGCAGTAAACAGCAGCTTTCTTTACTGTTAGCTGCCCTGAATGCTGAGCCAGTCAAAATCCCTGTTTTACTCTATTCGGCGTACCTATTCTTTTATGGCATGATCGATGGGTACGGACTTACCACTCCAAAGCTTTTTTTGTGTCCATTCTTCTGCGGGAGCCGACCAAAATGGCCCATCTGCTCCCTGGCCTAAAACAAGAAAAACCTCGGAACAGAGGTAGAGACTCCCGGTAGAGATATATCCTTCTCCTATATTTGGCTGATGTCCGTAAAAGCCAATCGTGAGCCAGCCTTTTTCATCGAAGGTACCCGGCGCCTCTAGTTGCCTTTTCACAACCGCATGCAGCGCCGAACGCACCTGGCCGGGGTTAATCTCTTGGGGAAGCGCGTTCCACAATGCTACCTGGGCGAGTAGCTGAAAGGCACCAAAGCGGTAGGCCAGCGATCTGCCAATAGGGGGATAAGTTCCTTCCGGCGAAATCAGGCGTTCCTGAATGGCAGCATACCGCTGCGCCCGCTTCAAAACCAGTTCAAAGTTCTTCTTTTCCTCATGGCCTGCATCATTGAGCGTTTTCAGGATGTCCAGCATCATGGGCTGAATAACAAAACTATTGTAGTAATCCCAGTGAAATTCAGGTCCATCTCCGTACATGCCATCCCCCAGGTACCACTCCATATGTTTTTTTAATGCATACTCAATACGTACCATATCTCCCTGGCCATCAAACTTTAACAAGGCAGATTCTACCACGCCCGTAAAAAGCAACCAGTTGTTGTAGTAGGGTGTAATGGTGCGACTAGACTTAAGCGCTGCGATCACATTTTTCTGGCTTTCAGCATCTAAACGCCCCCACAACTGGGTTGGGG
>JASLAE010000402.1 GCA_030147305.1 Cesiribacter sp. | reverse complement strand
AATGAACTGTGTTATGTATTACAAATTCATCCTGATCATGCACTGTGATCTCGGTGCTGAAAAAATCGTTGAATGCTTCCTCTTCATCCTCTGTGAATTTGTCATATGCTAACACCTCTATTTGGCAGATGAAACTTGTATGAAGCCTAAGATCATAACCTTCCAAAAATGAAATAAGGGTCTTGTGACCCTCGAAAATCGCTATAATAGCATTGGTGTCTAAGAAGACATCACTTCCATTCATTTCTAAGTTTTCTTTGATAAGCAACAGGATCTCCCTCAAAACGGATTATACCTGCATACTTGCGTAGGTTAAGCTTTCCAGATTTCTTCAAAGCAGATTTGGGAAGACGCTCAACCAGCTCTTCAACGCTTACCATTGTTCCTTCTTTTATCTGCTCCATGATCATATTAACGTGAATTTAGAGATAAAAGTGTCAAAAACAATATGTGCCATTGTACAAGCAACCTCAAATCTTCTATGAATGCTTGCTATGCCAAACGACTTCAATGCATACCAACTACTGAAAAACAGCAAGTGTACTTTCTGTTTTTCAGACTATAGGGTGTGTTAATTTAAGTAGTAACATAATCTATTTGGTAATTATATCCAATACCCAAAATTTTAAAAGCCCTCCATAACCGCTGAGTCTGTCATTTAAAAGCTTTAGCATTTGGCTATTTATCACGGTATCTGCAGCTAAAACCATTGTCGGATTGTACTCCCAAGGAGGGTAAAAATCCGGCTTATCCACAGACCGTCTGTATAAGTTGTTGATAAAAATATTAGCACTCCAACATTTTTTAGCTAATACAGTTCGTATACTTGCTAAGTATATTAGTTTTTTCAACCAAAACTGTTAGCTATGGAACGTGTATTGGTCAGGCTGCATCCTTCAGATTCGGCTGCTTCGCTGGGGATTCCTATTGTTGGATATGTAACTGCAGGCTTTCCCTCACCCGCCCAGGATTACCTGGAGGATAAAATTGATCTGAACCGGGAATTAATCCGCAACCCTGCCGCCACCTTTCTGGCCCGGGTTAGTGGCATCAGCATGAGCGGCGATATGGAGGAGGGCGACCTTTTGGTGATAGACCGCTCGCTCCCGGTGAAACACGATGCGATTGCTCTCTGCTTCGTGAACGGTGAGTTTACAGTAAAGCGCATTCACAAGAAAAAAGACCGGGTGTTCCTGATGCCCACCAACAAGCTTTTTCCGGTGCTGGAGGTAGAGGAAGGCGGCGAACTGGTGGTCTGGGGCGTTGTGACCTTTATTATCAAAAATGCCGCCCACACATGATTGCCCTGGTGGACTGCAATAACTTTTACGCCAGCTGCGAACGGGTCTTCAATCCCCTGCTGGAGGGAAAGCCCATTGTGGTACTCTCCAACAACGATGGCTGTGTGATTGCCCGTAGCCAGGAGGCCAAGGACCTAGAGATCTGGATGGGCGCTCCCACCTTCCAGATCAGGGAGCTGGTAGAACAGCACGATGTACAGGTTTTCAGCTCCAACTATACGCTCTATGGCGATATGTCGGCGCGGGTGATGCAAACGCTGCGGGAGTTTAGCCCCAACGTAGAGGTTTACTCCATCGACGAGGCTTTTCTGGATGCCAATGGGCTACCCGCCGGGGGACTGCCCGACAATCTGCATGCCTGGGGCAGTCGCCTGCGGACGACGGTGCGCAAAAATGTGGGTATTCCGGTGGGTGTGGGTATTGGCCCAACCAAAACACTGGCCAAAGTAGCCAACTGGGTAGCCAAAAAGCATCCGGCCTATAAAAAGGGAGGCGTGTTTGTGCTGGATGGGGGAAACCGCGAAGAAGTGCTGGAGCATTTCCCCATTGGTGAGGTCTGGGGCATAGGCCGAAAGCATGCCGAGCGCCTGAAGCAGAAAGGCGTTTGCACTGCGCTAAAGTTTACCGAGCTGCCCGAAGCCTGGGTAAAGCAGCATATGTCGGTGGTGGGCCTGCGGTTGCAGCGCGAGCTTAAGGGCATCCCCTGCCTGTCGCTGGAGCTGATGGCCCAGACCAAGCAAAACATCTGCACCTCGCGCTCTTTTGCCGAAATGATTGAAGATGTGGAGCTGATTAAAGAAGCAGTCAGCACCCATGCCAGCCGCTGCGCTTTTAAGCTGCGCCGCGATGGCAGCTGCGCAGGTGCCATCACCGTCTTTTTGCACACCAACCGCTTTAAGGTAAATGACCTGCAGTATGCCAACGCCCAGACCCTGCTGCTGCCCCAGGCCTCATCCGACAGCACCGTGCTGGTAAAGGCCGCGCTTAAGGGCCTGAACATGATCTACAAAGAAGGCTACCGTTACAAAAAGGCAGGCATCATTGTGAGCCAGATCGTACCCCGCCGGCAGGTGCAGCAGGACCTTTTTGCCTGCACGGAGGAAAAGAAAGACTTAATGAAAATAATAGATAAGCTTAACGACCGCTACGGCCAGGAAAAGGTACGGGTGGCCTCCCTGGGTTACAGCAAAGGCTGGCACCTGCGCCGCGAGCATCTCTCTCCCTGCTACACCACCTGCCTAAAAGAGATCTTGCAAGTACGGGGGTAACTAAAACATTGCAAATCCGCTGCACCTTTGGCCATTTCCAAAAGCTTAGGTTATAGAAATGCCTGCTGCTAATTTGCCTGCAGCGGCGGCTTGTTGCCTTCTGGTCATTAGCCATACTGGCTGCTGTTGGCAGAGCCTAAAGCCGTTTTATGCCAGCAGATTTTACTACTCTTAAAAGAGTTACTCCTGGCTGCATCTTTTTAGGCAGCTTTACCTCAATTAGATAATTCTAATAAAATAAAATAAATAACAAATAACGCTTGTGTTGTAGTAGAAAAAGTCGAACTTTTCATTTAAACTGCCTCACTTCGCGAGATTCTTCTCGATGCCTGCATAATTGCGAATTGCTTTACATCCTGAGCTATTTTCTATTTTTTTAACAAGCCACTTATATGTGGGCAACCTGCAAAATATGCCTCCTGTTGCTCCTGTTGAGTGCCCAAAGCTGGGCCAACACCTCTGGTGACGCTGCTATAAGACTAAGCCAGCTGCCGGTGGAGGGCCTGCTGCTTAACAGGGGATGGAAATATATGCCCGGTGATAATCCTGACTGGGCTGCCCCATCTTATAACGATCAGCACTGGGCCACTTTAGATCCTACGCAGGATATTCACGATATCCCAGCGCTCTGGAATAGCCACATTGGCTGGTTCCGGCTTCAAATCTTTCTGGATAGCACACTACTCCAGCAATCACTGGCGCTGCTGATCGAGCAAACGGGGGCTTCGGAAATTTATCTCAATGGCCGGCTGATTGGTACATATGGAAAAATTGGCCAAAAGCCGGAACAGGTAGAAGCGGCCATACCACCCTTCGGAGAATTTATTTCGCTGCAGCCTAATGGAGAAAACCGGCTGGTGTTGGCCGTTCGCTTCGCCTTGCAAAAAGATATTCCTTATATGCTGTTTGTTGGGAACCCCAACCGCGCTTTGGCACTGAAGGTGATGGAAATGGGGGGAGTTACACGCTTGATGCGCAACGAGGTGTATTTTCTCGATTATGTGAAGGCAGGTATATTCTTCATCATGGTTTTGTTGCACCTGGTATTGTTCTGGTTTTCGTCCAATCGTAAAGCCAATCTCTACTTTTTTATTTTCTCTGCGATGAGCATGGTGAATTATCTTCTGCATGCCATCAACACACAGCACGTGCAGGTAGCTACCCCCAAGATGCTTCTGCTGATCTTTTACTCTTCACTCTATGTTGGCAGTGCCTTTTTTTTCCTGCTGGCCACCTATTCGGTCTTCAAACAGCCACGAGGCCCCGTTTTTTGGATCCTTACCGGTGCTTTCTGTTTGTCTATTCCCGTCTTTTTATGGTCTTATCGAACCGGATGGATGTTGAGCCTGGTGCTATACCCTATCCTGGCTTTTTTAGAGTCTGCCCGTATTGCCCTGCTGGCTCACCGAAAAAAAATCAGGGGCGCCAGGGTAGTAACCTGGGGTGCCATTGCCTTCCTGGTTTTCTACCCCCTTTTTCATTGCATTTTCTTTGGTTTACTGCCAGCTGGCCCCAACAGTGTGTTCCAGCATCTAACCTTTAATCTGGGAATACTGGGCCTGCCCGTAAGCATTTCTATTTACCTGGCTACGGAGGCTTCTTTTACAAGCCGCTCACTGCAGGCAAAGCTGGTAGAGGTACAGCAATTATCAGAACAGGCCCTGCAGCAGGAACGTGAAAAACTTCACTTGCAGGAACTGGATGAACTGAAATCCCGCTTCTTTACCAACATTTCTCACGAGTTCCGAACGCCCCTTTCTTTAATTAGGGGAACAGTAGAAAAGCTGAAAAAGAAAGACGACACTGCTTCTGAAAGGCAGATCGATTACCAGGTAATAGACCGCAACGCTGGCAGGCTGCTGCAGATGATCAGTCAGCTCCTGGATCTTTCCCGCTTAGAGGTGGGCAAACTGGCACTGCACCCCCAACCAAAGGATGTAAGCAGACTGCTAAAAGTATTGGGGGGTTCGTTTGCCTCTCTTTTTGAAAGCAAAGGTATTACCTACCGGTATACCGTACCCCTACAACCGGTTTGGGTGCAGCTGGACAGCGAAAAGCTAAGTCATATTGTAAATAACCTGCTCTCCAATGCCGCCAAATTTACCCCACCCGGGGGGGAAGTCAGTTTTTCGGCTACAGTACAAATTACAGATGACCAAACCTGTCTGCTGAAGATTCACGTACAGGACACCGGTATTGGCATTTCCGCTGCTCAGTTGCCCCATATCTTTGACCGCTTCTACCAGGCCGATAATTCTGCAACACGCCGGCATGAAGGTACCGGCATTGGCCTTGCCCTGGTGAAGGAGTTGGTTCAGTTGCATGGCGGACAGATACAGACCGAAAGTATGGAAGGAAAGGGCAGCACCTTTACCATCCATATTCCCCTCACCCTCGTGAGTACTGAGGATGCTGATCTCCAGGAAAAGGAAATTAACATCGGTAAACTACCTGCTGCAGTAACGGCAGATAGTACATTGGAAACAGATAAACCTAGCAGCAACAGGAGGCCTATTTCCGGGCACATCCTTGTTGTAGAAGACAATGCTGATTTGCGGCGTTTCATAGCCGGGTATTTGTCGGAAAGCTATGCTGTAACAGAAGCCGAAAACGGAATGGAAGGCTACAGGAAAGCAATTGAAACAATTCCTGATTTGGTCATCAGTGATGTCATGATGCCAGAGCTTGATGGGGCAAGCCTATGCCAAAGGTTAAAAGATGATGAAAGAACCAGCCACATCCCGGTTATTTTACTCACTGCCAAAGCTGATGCTGGCAGTAAAATGAGAGGCCTTGGTATGGGATCCGATGACTACCTCATAAAACCATTCAGTGCCGAAGAGCTCGTGCTGCGGGTGGACAACCTTGTTGAGCAGCGGCAGAAGCTGAAGGAGAAGTTCAGCAGGTCGCTAACCCTCCAACCCGCTCTGGTGTCGGTTACTTCGGCCGACGAGCGTTTTTTGCAAAAAGCCCTCTCCGTAATGGAAGAAAACATCAGCAATCCCGATTTTGATGTGGAGGCCTTTAGCCGGGCCATTGGCATGAGCCGTGCCCAGCTGAACCGGAAACTGACTGCGCTGGTGAATCAGTCACCCAATGAATTTATCCGCACCATCCGCCTGAAGCGGGCAGCCAGCCTGTTGCAGCAACATGGGGGAAATGTGGGAGAGATAGCCTTTATGGTAGGCTTTACCAGCCCTAACTATTTCACCAAGTGCTTCCGCGATTATTATGGTGTTGCCCCTACTGATTACCTGCTCTCCGACACAGCCACTGAAGAGTAGGTTAACAGAAAAATAAATTTTAGGCCCTGCATGGATACATTCAGGGCTTTTTTGTGCCTGCCA
>JASLAE010000342.1 GCA_030147305.1 Cesiribacter sp. | reverse complement strand
GCATAAAGCGCATCAGAGGTAAACTCATTCTTGGGCGTCAGGTCCAGATCATCGTAGCAGGCTGTAGTTGTTAAACCTAACAAACAGGCCACTGCTATGCTTTTTAAATATCTATAGTTCATTTAATTTCTTATTTATAGGATTAAAAACCAACGTTCAAACCCAGGGCGAAAATGCGTGGTCTTGGGTATAGGTTATTATCGATACCGCTAAACACCTCCGGATCCAGGCCAGAATATTTAGTGATCACGAAAGCATTCTGAACGTTTGCTGAAAGCCTGACAGTAGCCCTGGTGCTAAAGATTTCGCCGAAATTGTATCCCAGGTTCAGGTTCTCCATGCGCAGGAATGAAGCATTCTCTACATAATAATCTGAAAGAAATAAGTTGTTTGACTTAGCAGTAAATCCTGTCTCGTATACATCGCTGATAAGATTGCTTAAGTAACCAGGAGACGATATATTGCCATAATTGGCATTCTGGGATTTTATGTTATTGTAAGTATAGTTGCCTATGTTACCTCTCAGCGCAAAGCCCAGGTTCCAGTCACCATAATTGAGCTGTGAATTGATGCCCAATACCAGGTCAGGATTTGGTGATTTATATCGATATCTATCGTCTCCAGTCACTGCGCCATCACCAGTCAAATCTGCGTATAGTTCCTGGATAGGCCTTCCGTTGGGATCATAAGCTTGTTTGTAGACAAAGAAAGTGAAAGGGGCGTAACCAACTGTTTGTACCTGGGCCGTTGACCCGGTTCCTCCACCGATACCACCAACTTCAAAGCCTACCGTATTTTCATCACTTACATCACTTAGGCTTTTTATTTTGATGTTGTTCACTGTTCCATTCAAACCAATTTCCCAGTTAAGCTTTTCAGAACTTATGGCAATGAAGTTCAACACTGCTTCAAAACCCTTGGTTTCCAGGTTACCTACGTTGGTGAGAATACGGTTCGTGAAGTTAGTACCAGCCGCAACATCTACAACGGCCAGCAGATCCCTTGTATTTCTGGTGTAGTAATCAAAGCTACCATTGATTCTGTTTCCCAGGATACCAAAATCCAGACCGGCATTATAGGTTTCGGTTTCTTCCCATTTAAGATCCGGGTCATATCCTTCGGGCCTGTACATAAAGAAATAGTCATTACCAAACTGGTAGCGGGCTGTCTGGCTACTGATGGAGTAGCGTGCTAAATAAGGAAAATCCGGTCCAACATCCTGTTGTCCTGTGATGCCGTAGCTCACGCGAAATTTCAGGTCAGTGATCAGCTCAATGTTTTGTAAGAAAGCCTCCTCACTTACTCTCCAGGCAAGGGCGACAGAAGGAAAAACTCCAAATCGATTACCTTCTCTGAACCTGGAAGAACCGTCCTGACGAACGGTTGCTGTAAGCATATACCTATCCTTTAAGGAATAGTTTAGTCTGCCAAAAAGAGAAATTAACCGGTTTTGGGGATAAAAGCGTTGTAACGCAGGACTAATAGTATCACCGGGAGTATTCAAGATAGGATATCTTAAAGTGGGGTATCTTGGCTCATCTGTAGTAAAATCCTGATAAGAGTACCCTCCGGTAACATCAACCCTATGTGCTTCTGTGAGCTCTTTTGTATAATTCAAATAAAAGTCCAGCAGCTTATTAGTTCTTGATTGTTCATATCGACTTTGGCTACCACCCTGTAAGGTAACAGGTCCGTAAGTAGCGGGTTGAAGGGTCCTGCCTTCGCTATTGGTGATATCATAGCCCAGGTTAAGATTAGCTCTAAGGGCCGGAAGAAAATGAAACTTATAGTCGAGTTGCAGATTACCAATGCTTCTAAAAACCTCACCCTGATCATCGCGTTGCTCCAGCATGCTTAAAGGGTTTCTGGTGGCATTTTGGTTAAAATTACCACTTCCATCTACCCACTGAAAATAACCGCCAAAAGGATTTTCAGGCTGATATACAGGCTGGGTAGGGTCCATGGCTACAGCATTGCCTACAGCACTCCAGTCAGCAAAACGACTGTTGGTGATAATCCCCTTAGCATTCAGATCAATCTTTAAATGATCTTTCAGGAAGGTTGGAGAAAGGTTGATAGAGCCCGAGGTTCTTTTAAAATTTGAGGTTAGCAGAATGCCGTCCTGATTTAGATACCCAATGGACACCCGGTAGGGCAGTGTCTTATACGCACCGCTGAGGCTGAGGTTATTGTCTGAGCTGTAAGCATTTCTATAAATAAGGTCCTGCCAGTCTGTATTGGCTTCTCCTAATAAAGCCTGTTGTGCTTCAGTACCCTGCTCTTGTACCGCTGCACGGAATTCATCACCCGTTAATACGTCCAACCTTTTCGGTAGTGTTGAAACAGAGTGCAATGTGCTCAGTTGCACACTTAACTTCTGATTGGCTGTACCTTTTTTTGTTGTAACAATAATAACACCATTAGATGCGCGTGATCCATAAATTGCTGTTGCCGAAGCATCCTTCAGGATATTGATAGACTCAATATCATTCGGGTTGATGAAGCTAAGCGGATCACCTGCTCCTGCAATAGAACTACCTGAAACAGGAACCCCATCGATCACGATCAACGGATTGTTGCTTGCATTTAATGATGACCCACCGCGTATACGGATGGTACTGCCTGAACCTGGGGCACCACCATTGGTAGTGATCTGCACACCTGCCACCTTTCCCGTAATGAGCTGATCAGGTGTAGAGATAAGCCCTTTATTGAAATCTTCTGAAGTAACGGCAGTAACAGAACCAGTTAAATCACTCTTTCTTTGGGTACCGTAACCCACTACAACTACCTCACCCAGTGTTTCAATGTCCTCGGCCAGTTGCACATCTATCACAGAACGATTACCGACCAGTTCTTCTTCTGGAGTGTAACCCACAAAGGAAAACTCCAGCACTGTTTCATTGGAGGGAATCTGAATCTGGTACTTTCCGTCCAAATCTGTAACGGTACCAGTGGTGGTACCCTGAATTCTTACAGCTACACCAGGCAGCGTCTCGCCGCCTACTATAGAAGTAACCGTACCGCTAACTTGGCGGTTCTGCGCCCATGCCGTAAGCGTGCCCATAACGAGCAACAGCCACAGCAATAAGCTTTTTCTTGTAAAACTTACACTCTTCATCTGTTGGTTGGTTTATTAAAACAAAATTGTCTCGATAGGAATAGGCAAGGGAGGTAACCATTCCGGCCAAATGCCCGGCTGGAAATAGTACAATCGATTTCGTAATGGCTTGCAGGATTAGGAAGCAGTTAACTCTTACAGGGAACATTAAGAAATGATTAAGCCCAAGTAATTATAAAGTAAAATAAGAATATTGCCACAATTATAGCAGCTAAAATTAATCCCTGTTAACCGAAAACGATTGTGGAAACGATTGCTTTACTGCTCTTATAAATTTGTAGCCTCTTTAACTGTGTTCTTTAACAAAATGATATAGAATTTTTCATTCTATCCACTTCACCAATATCTTTAGTACTGATTATTAAAATAGTACATCAGGAAAAAAAATGATACTATTAAACTGACAAGAATTTATTCAGTAACTATATTAATCTCCTCCTCGAGATAACTTTTAGCCTGACTTAAAATAGCAATCAATTATAATTAAGCTAAACCTAGTTGTGCAGCATCTGTTTCAATATCGGAGTCAAATGATCATACCGAACGTGAAGAAATTTATTTTATAGCATGGGGTCTGCCATATATTACAGACAGCTGCTATTTCTTAAGGGGTAGATACGAGCATGTATACGCGTAGGTGTTCAAAGTAATTTTTTTCTTTTTTACTATTTTTAAGCTACATTCAAGCATATAAAAGCTGGTATGAAATCTACGCAGATCACCATTAAAGATATCGCGAAAGCGCTAAAGATATCACCATCAACTGTTTCACGCGCTCTTAAAGACCATCCTGATATTAGTCCGGCAACTAAGCAGGCTGTACGGGAACTGGCCCTGGAGCTCGATTATCAGCCAAATTCTGTGGCCCTCAGTCTGCGCAAGAGTCGTACACATACCATCGGTGTGGTGATTCCGCAAATTGTGCATCACTTTTTTTCTACAGTAATTTCAGGGATAGAAGATGTTGCCAATGATGCTGGTTACCAGGTCATCATCTGCCAGTCTAATGAATCCTATACCCGTGAAGTGCTGAGCGTGCAGGCACTGATGGGGAGCCGGGTGGATGGTATGCTGGTATCTGTGGCACAGGATACGCAGGATGTGCGGCATTTTCAGAACCTAATTAATAAAGGAGTGCCTATCGTCTTCTTTGACAGAATGGTAAATGGTTTAGATGCCAGCTCCGTGGTAGTAGATGACTTTGGCGGTGCCTACCGGGCTACAGAACATTTAATTCGTCAGGGCCGCAAAAATATAGCACACCTGGCCGGTCCCGAGAACCTGATGATCAGCAGGAGCAGACGCAAAGGCTATCTGCAGGCGCTTGATGACTTTGGTTTCAAAGCAAATCCAGATTATATCATCACTGCAGGACTAACCATAGAAGAAGGAGCAAAGGCCCTTAAACAACTCCTGGATAATGGCACCAAGCCTGACGCTATCTTTGCTGCGAATGACCCTGTTGCCATAGGTGCCATGCGGGCTCTCAAAGAAGAGGGGTATGCAATTCCCGAAGATGTAGCCATTATTGGATTTAGTAATGAACCCATTACTTCGTTAATTGAACCACCCATGACTACCGTAGCACAACCAGGCTACGACATGGGACAAATGGCTACCAATATGCTGCTGCAACAGATCGATCTGCAGGACGAAGATCTGGTAACAATTCAGAAAAAGGAACTTAGAACAGAATTAATAGTGCGGGCATCCTCAGGCAGTAAAAAAAATTGAGAAGAACATAAAATCATCGCAACCGTTTGCAAGCAGTAAAAAAAGGTTTTTCAGTACATTATTTTATTATAAGCCATTTTTTTGAAATTTTTATACTGATAAAATAGTGGCAGCTCTCCTGAAAAATTACTTATTTTAGCTCTGCTGATAACGTAATCGCAGATATCAAGGTGTAATTTGGCCCTTCGTTTTTCACACGCCTGGGTTATCAGTTAAGCTTTTTTGAGGCAGCAATTATACAGTTAAACTTGGTTTAGTAAATTTTAAGGAGAATGCAAAAATATTTGGGCATTGACGTGGGCGGCACCAATGTAAAATGTGGTGTAATTACAGAATCTGGTGAGATTCTTTATCAGATCAAACACCATACCCCTACGCTTCGCCAATCTGATAATATCGTAGGTGATTTTATTGGGATCGTAAGCAACCTGCTGGCCAATTATCCAGAGATCAGTCAGATTGGTATAGGACTGCCAGGCACTTTGAACAAGGCACGTACCCATACCATAGAGCTGCCAAACATACCGGAGCTTAATCACTGTCCCCTCAAAGAGCTTTTACAGAAGGCTCACCCCGATAAAGTTTTCCTGCTTGAAAATGATGCAAATGCAGCCGCTATTGGCGAATTGTATTTCTCCGGCGTGGAAATGCCCGAAGATTTTATATTTGTGACCCTGGGAACCGGAGTGGGCGGAGCGGCTGTAATTGACGGACAAGTATTTAAAGGTGGCGATGGCAATAGTATGGAAGTTGGCCATATGGTGTCAGAAGGCGGCAGGCTCCTGGAACAGATCATTGGCAAAAATGGCATCTTAATGATGGCGCAGGAAGGTGTATCAAAACTTGGCGTAAAAACAGTACTCTCTACGATGGATCCAATCAATACCAAAGCAGTACTGGAAGCGGCTGGTAAGAAAGATCCTTTCGCCTTGCAAATCTTTGAGCGGGTTGGTTCTCTGCTGGGAGATGCCCTGGTTTCAATGGTACGGGTGCTGGATATTAAGAAAATATATATCGGCGGAGGCATATCAGCAACCTTTCCCTATTTATATCCCTCATTGATCCATAGTCTAAACAGGCACCTTACCCCTTATTATACCGAAGCAATTGAAGTTAAGCCTGCTGTACTGGGCAACCACGCCGGCGTACTTGGTGCAGCATCGCTTTGTATTGGCTATCAGGCCCTACAGTCCAGAGAAGTTAAAATGCATTGATATAGATCTCGTTAGCCTTACCCAATGCATTTAAACGAATGTGCAGGGCATTAACCTTTTTGGTAAGCTGCTTATCTTCAGGTGCGCTGCAACGAATATTTTCTTCCAAAAGATAAATCAGAAACTTCTGATTTCTAACAAAAAGCTCTCTGGCATCCGGTTGCCCCAGCAGCCGGATGACTTCTTGCTCTGAGAGCTTCAATATTTTCTCCCGCTGCGCTATAAGCGTATCTACCATAACCTTTCTTTCCCCGGCACATCCATTCCTGTCCCGCTTCCACACATAGGCTTCAAAGCCGGGTATCTGCACAGGTTCAGACTGGCATGCTATGAGTAGCGGTAAAAAGCAGATAATCATTCGTTTCATAATCGGGTCAGGCTTGGGGCTGTAATTTTTTCATTTTTGGCTGTTCTGCCCGGTGCAGCACATACAAAAAAGCCCACGAAAGTACTACATAGCTGGTGCCTGCCCAAACCAAAACAGGTATATAATATAGCTGAAGCAGTAGCAGTACCGTAAGCAACACCCGCACACCTTCCACCTTCCGTGAAAAAAGTCTTTTGTTCCATCAGCCAGCCAAGGCTTACAACGGCCATGATCATTGCCAGGCCAGTAAACCTTTCACATGCAGAACAATGTGTTCTTCGTTGAACAGAAAAAGTGCACCGCCCAGCAGGGTAAGCAGGTACTGCGTCAGGATATACCAGCTTAATGGCCTTACCAGTTTAGGGTTGAATTTCTGGTAACTGCTTTTATCTATGGTAGTTGGCGCCTGGTAACCTCCTAGATATTGGGGCCTCAGGCCTGGTTTATTCATCAGGGTATTCCAACGGTCGAGTCAGCTCCGGCATCTTTTTAGCAGATGCCACATGCCCGCGTAATGCTGCACATTAATCCAGACATGGATCCAGCTTTCTAGTGGTACAGTCACTCCATAGGTTGGTTTCTCTTCTTCCTTCTGAAAAGTGCCAAACAACCTGTCCGTTACTATAAAGACGCCGGCATGATTTTTATCAATGTATTTAGGGTCTCGGCCATAGTGTACTCGGTAATGACTTGGGGTGTTGAGCCCCCCACTCCAGTAAACCCAGTTTACCGATCTTTTCGGTATGAATCCAGAATTGATAAACCGTTATCAGCGCAGAGATAAAAACAAAGCTTAGGGTATCAAAACCTACAGCAAGGGGCAGATAGAAGGCGGTCGTCCAGATTACCTGAAAGCTAACTTGCCGCAGTGCAACACTC
>JASLAE010000271.1 GCA_030147305.1 Cesiribacter sp. | reverse complement strand
ACTGGCAAGTGAACAACATCCCAATGCCGCTATTGTCTACAGTAGGTGGGGAGATTATTATGCAAAGCTTAAGGATAATACCAGGGTCCAAAAGAGTTGGGAAAAGGCAATAGCCCTCGATCCAAATGATCAGGAAACTTTAGAAAAGCTAAAGCTGCTGAATCATTGATGGACTGGCGTTTTCAAACATATTATTAAGTCAATTTATTAAAACTGTTTTTACTGGTGTACCGGTTTCCACAACATTGCTGCGCCGGACAAAGGATGGATGCATTTCCGTCACATCTTTCCTACCCTTCATCACATTTTTTTTATCACGCCCCAATTGTTGGCTAACTAGCTCTTAGTAAATGCGGGTATTAGTGCAATTGAGCACAAGCAAGATTGAACGCTTCGGCTAGGTTGCTACGCAAAACAGTAGACAGTATGGCCGCACCGTCAGCACTTATGAGCAAACTTTAGACATCATCACTTTATGGGCACTTCATCTGTAATTAAGACCGATGCGCTTTATTACAACTATTCTAAAAATGTAAAGACCTTAATTGATATCAATCTGCAGGTGGAGCAGGGGAGTATTTATGGTTTTCTCGGTCCGAACGGATCTGGAAAAACAACTACTTTAAGCTTGTTGCTCGGCCTGCTAAAGATGCAGCAGGGGAATATTAGCGTATTCGGGCAGGAACTTCAATCGAACAGGATCAATATCTTAAAAAAGATAGGATCTCTCATTGAAAGTCCTTCCCTCTATGGACACCTCTCAGCAAAGGAAAACCTGGAAGTGTACCGCACCCTTTATGGCGCATCAAAAGCAAGGGTGGGGGAGGTCTTGAAACTTGTTGGGCTGGAGGATACAGGCAGTAAAAAAGCCAGAAACTTTTCACTGGGGATGAAACAACGCCTGGCCATAGCCCTTGCCCTTTTGCCTAAGCCGGCATTGCTGATCCTGGATGAGCCCACCAATGGGCTGGATCCCAGTGGAATCATCGAGCTGAGACAACTGATAAAAAGACTGAACAAGGAAGAAGGCATTACGATGCTGATCTCAAGTCATATTCTTGCAGAAGTAGAAAAGATGGTGAGCCACATCGGGATTATTTTTAAAGGAAGTATGCTGTTCCAGGGTGCGCTGCAGGACCTCCATCTTTTCCAGCAAAAGCAATCAAAACTTCAGATCCACACTTCTGACAATGATGCTGCAGTAAGGATCTTAAAAGAATATAATCCTGAAAAATTACTGGAAAACCTGTCAGTTACTTTCAACAACCTCAGGGAAGTAGCAGACATTAACAGAATGCTGCTCCGGCATGAGCTCGATGTATACCTGCTACAGCCAAAGGAGAATAACCTTGAACAATTATTTATGGACCTAACTACAGCCCAATCATGAACATAGCCATATCCTTATACTCGGAGCTTCTAAAGACCAGGCGGACTTCATTATTACTGTTATGCATCCTTGCTGCAGCTTTTATGCCTTTAATGATGTTTTTTGAGTTTGGTCAGGATGATCTGAGCTCATTAAAGGGAGATCCCTGGAACCTCTATTATCTGGAAGGGCAGAAGGTGCTGAACATTCTTTTTTTACCCCTGTATATCATCTTAGTGTGCACAATTGTGCCGCAAATTGAGTATCGAAACAATACCTGGAAACAGGTTTTTTCCGCTCCCCAGTCTCTCCGGACCATCTTTTTATCCAAATTTCTGATCGTTCATCTGTTAATCCTCCTGTTCTTTATTTTTTATAATCTGTGCATGGCATTAAGTGCCCTAACTGTGCACTTTTATAATACTGAAATTAATTTCTTTGACTTTAGCCTGGACTGGAACAAACTTATGATCACTAATTTTAAGGCCTATGTTTCTATCCTGGCCATTAGTGCGATACAGTTTTGGCTCGGCATGCGGTATAAGAACTTTTTGGTTTCCATAGGCACCGGATTAATTTTATGGTTCTTGGCAGGCATGCTGGTTTTTGAATTGCACTGGACACATGCAGATTTGTTTCCGTTCTCCTATCCAATGCTCATTACCTTTTCAAGATATGAGGCGCTTACTCCTTTTGTTCTGTGGAGCTCTCTTGTGTTTACCATTATTATTTTGGGCTGTGCCTTTATTGACCTCCGGTTTAGAAAAGTAAAAGCCGGACACTAATATTAAACTATTGTCTATAGGATTTCTGAATGGTTACAGCAGTTGCGGTAGGAGAAAGATTTCCATTAATTTATTCAAAGATCAAACATGAAAGATTATATCAGCAAAGCTGAAAATTTCAATAAAATAGAATTTTGGGCAGCCACCACGATCTTCGTCTTTGTGGTATTCTTCTTTATCACAGAAGGTGTTCAAGACATTTCAACAATCAACACACCAAACAAATGGCTTTTTGAAAGATCTGGCACGCCCTTTCATTACTATCGAAATTACTTTGTTCCTCAGCTCATTCAATATACTTTTCTTTTCCTGGCTTTCTTGTTGTTGAATTTCAGGGTAATTCCAAAACTGGTTAGAAAAGATTCCCTGGTACTAAATATAGGGGTGATCCTCAGCCTCTTTGTGGTAGCTGGGTTCCTCCTGGGCATTACAGATACGTACCTGAAAAATTACCTGTTCAGTGAATATGCAACAGAGCAGGAGACTTACAACAGAATATTTCAATTGAGCTTTCTGTATGCCACCTGGCTGCTGCTGATGCTGGTTTTTTATTCCGTTATTAAATATTTAGGCATTTATCTGTTAAGCAATGCCGAATCCATTCATGCCCAGTATAAATTTATTACGCCCCATGGAATTCTGGCCTTTGTAGTATGGATGATCAGCGTCTTTTTGTTATTGATCGTGGATGTGCCAGAGCAGTTTGTCATTACCTGGAGTGCAGTGTTCTTGTCTGGCCTGCTGTTTTACTGGTTTGGGTTTTACACCCTGATTCCGAAGGCTTTAAAGAAGAAAAAACCTTTCCGAAGCTATTTAATCAGCAGCTTTCTGGTTGTCCTGGTGAGCTATATACCTGTTAGTATTATACTGCTCATCGTCCTGCAGGATGAAGAAGCCGGTTTTGGCATAGGGTTATTCCATGCTGTTTTTCAGCTACTCATCACGGCACCGCTTTGCTGGGTGCTCTATAAGCGACAGATGCGGGGTAATGAAGAGATTTATGTTCTGAAAAAAGAACTGGGACAATCCAATGCTAACTTCGATTTCCTCAGGTCACAAATTAATCCTCACTTTCTGTTCAATGCCCTCAACACCATTTATGGCACTGCTATACAGGAAAAGGCCGAACGTACCAGCGAGGGCATAGAAAAGCTGGGGGACATGATGCGGTTTATGCTGCAGGAAAATATGCAGGATAACATTTCCCTGGCACGTGAAATTGACTATTTAAACAACTACATCAGTCTGCAGCGTTTACGGACAGACCCCAATCCACAGGTTAACATCCAGACGGAAATTGAACAGCCGCTGGTTCCTGTGCAGCTGGCGCCCATGTTGCTAATACCCTTTGTTGAAAATGCTTTTAAACACGGCATTAGTTTTAGAGAGCCTTCTCATATAAAAGTGGGTTTAGAAGTAAAAGGAAAGACCCTTTATTTTGATGTATATAACAGTAAGCATGTTAAGCAGGGAAATGATCCTGAGAAGCACAAAAGTGGCATTGGCCTGATGAATGTTAAACAACGCTTACAGCTTTTGTACCCGAACAGGCATGAGCTGATCATACGCGAAACAGGTAAAGAATTTTTTGTTCATCTTACCATTACCTTATCTTAGTGAGTAGCTTATATTCTTATTCTGAATAGATGAAAGCAATTGCCATAGATGATGAACCCATTGCCTTAGAAATTGTAAGGTCACATGCTTCTAAAGTGCCTTTCCTGGAACTTAAGGCAGAATTTACGGATGCTTTTAAGGCGCTGGAGTATTTACAGAAGGAGAGTATTGACCTGATTTTCCTGGATATTAAGATGCCTGATATTTCAGGCATCGACTTTTTCAACAGCCTCAGCAAAAAGCCACTGCTCATTTTTACCACAGCTTATTCCGAACATGCCGTCACCAGCTTTGAGATGGATGCAGTAGACTATCTGCTCAAACCTTTCTCTTTGTCCCGTTTTATAAAGGCCTGCAACAAGGCTTTTGAATTGTATAATTTTAGAAACGCTGCTGAACCTACAGACCATTTCTTCATCAAGACAGGTTACGAACAGCTGAAAGTGATGGTGGAGGATATCCTGTACCTGGAGGCTGCCGGTAATTATGTAACCTTTGTGGTAAAGGACAAGAAAATACTATCCCGCAGCACCTTTGCAGAAGCGATCAACCTGCTGCCGGCCGACAAGTTTGTGCGGGTGCACCGTTCCTACCTGGTGGCGATCAGTAAAATCGATAAAGTGGAACGGCACCAGGTAACAATTAATGGTGCTAAGATACCGGTGAGTGAAGCCTATATGCAGGATCTAGCTGCAGCCCTCAAATAGTTAAATTGTCAAATCTCTCTTCAGATGCAGGCTGTTGGTTTTCTTTCAATACAACAGCCCTTTCTCTTTTAACCTTCAGCAAGTGGTCGGACGCTCTTTTTAAGCGCGTGCTCCAGTTGCCCCTCAGGCCATAAGCATTGCCTAATCATTTTCCCGCTACTATTGCATAGCAAATTTTCGAACGAACATCCAACCGCTGTGTCAATGATTGTATTGCAGCTGGCACAGTGCAACTGGCGCAGTGCAGCTGGCGCAGTGCAGCTGGCGCAGTGCAGCTGGCGCAGTGCAGCTGGCGTTGCTTATGCTTGCTAAACCTGTCGCTTTGCATACAATCACATCTCGGCTAACAATACAGCCCCATTTGTCACATCTTTCCCCGCCTTCATCACATTTATTTTATCACCTGCCCAATGCTGCCTAACTAGCTCATCATAAGCACGGGATAAAAACTTTTAACCAAGATTAATATGAGCATTACTCCCTTAACCAGCGGCAGCTGTTTCA
>JASLAE010000217.1 GCA_030147305.1 Cesiribacter sp. | reverse complement strand
TCCCAATGCTTTCACCATGCAGGTATCGGCCTCTGCAGGTTATAATTTTCAGTCTACCCTGAATGATAATTTTTTGACTCATGGCAAGAGCAACACCGAATGGATGGGTTACAACAACGATCGGGAACTGCCGGATGCCATTGCAGCACGCCGTTTAGACGGCTTCCCCGGTCCGCACGAAAATAATCCTCTGCTGGATGAACTAACAAAATCTTTTGATAATGTAGAGTTTGAAGCTACTACTGAGGCGCCTCCGGTTAACCATTCACTAAATTTTTCGCTTGGAAATCAGACCCGGATATTCGGTACTACGCTTGGCTACATTGCCGGCCTTACTTATGCAAGGGATTACAACTATTATGATAATGGGCAGCAGCGGCAATGGGAGCGGTCCAGCAGCTTAATGGAGAACCTGGACGACAACCAGCGCTATGAGCTACGGGATCGTCGTGCTACTGACCAGGTAGCCATTGGTGCCATGTTTAATACTAGCCTAAAGATCAGCAATAATCATAAAGTTGGCTTAAATCTCATGCACAACCGTGGTGGCGAGAAAGAAACCCGCGTGCTGCAGGGCCCTTACGAAATTACAGGCCCGCTAAACCAGTACGAGCAAGCAACCAGCCGCGTGCTTTCTTATTACGAGCGTGCCCTTACCACCGGACAGCTAAAAGGCAATCATGCTTTTGCAGGCCTATCGGATTTGAAGATTGACTGGCTGGCCTCTTATACACAATCGTATATGGATCAGCCGGACCTGAAGTTCTTCTTCGATATCCAAAACATAGATCCTACCAACGAAGCAGATACAACCTTTACCATACAGAATGCCCGTACGCGGCCTAGCAGGTTCTACCGCAATATGGAAGAAACTGTTGGAGATTATAAATTCAATCTTACCTTACCAGTTCACCTGTTCGGTGATTATGAAACAAAATTCAAAACTGGTTTTTCATACACTGATAAAGAAAGATCTTTTCGTGAATTTCGCTACGAGTATTTTGTGCAAGGCCGTGAGCGATATAATGGAAATATCTCCTATTTTCTTCGTGATGAAAACATAGGTCTGACGACAGATGCCACTACCGGAACACAGCGTTTAGGCACTTACCTGGGTAATTTTACACAGCTCCCCAACAATTATGATGGTGAGGAGTCAGTGATGGCCACCTATTTTATGGTAGAAACGCCGGTAGCAAGCACCCTGAAAATGACGGCCGGAGCGCGTTATGAAATCACTAACCGGGTTATGTATGATATTGAAGGAGCAGAAATTGGTAAGATTGATCAGCAGGACCTGTTGCCTGCCTTAAGTTTAACCTACGAGATGTCAACCCAAACGAACCTGCGCTTTGCCTATGGTCGTACCCTTGCCCGGCCTACCTTCCGGGAGTTTGCTCCGCTTACTACCTTTTCTTTTGCGGGTGGTCCGAACATTGTGGGCAACCCTAACCTTGACAGAACACTTATTGATAACCTGGATTTGCGTTGGGAGATCTTTCCGGGAGTTGGTGAATACCTGGGGGTGAGTGTTTTCTACAAACATTTCAAGAAACCTATAGAGCAAATTACCAATCCACAGGCAGGTGGTGAAGTAACTTTGGAGTATACTTTTGTCAATGTAGATGATGCAAATCTGGTAGGAGCAGAGGTAGAGGTAAAGAAAACACTTGGCTTTATAAGCCCTGTATTCGAGCATTTTAAAGTTTCCGGTAATTTCTCGCTTGTGCGTTCAGCAGTTCAGCTTAGCGAGCAGGAGCGTTTTACCATTGAAAATACTTTTGGTTACAGCGACAAGACACGCCCTATGTACAACCAGTCACCTTTTGTAGCAAATATAAGCCTGGGCTACGACAATCCGGACACGGGATGGTCTTTGGCAACCAGCTTCAATACGTTTGGTGAAAGATTGCGTGCTTTCCAGCTTAACCTGCCGCCCCTCTTAATGCAAAAGGCAAGGCCTGACTTAAGCTTTACAGCCAAAAAGCAAATTACCACGCAATTTAGCGCGCGCGTACGGCTGAGCAACCTTATCAACGCACCGTATGAAGAGTCCTTTAACTACAACGGGCGTGATTATGTAATGGAGAGCTACCGCACAGGAAGAGAGGTTTCTATAGGCCTTACTTACCTGATTGAGAAATAAAGGAAAAGGCAGTCTTTGCTACCCTTCCAATCTTGTATAAAAAAAGCAGCCTGGTGGAACCAGGCTGCTTTTTTGTTTATATTATCATCATGCTGTGACTACTCATCCTCCAGCTTGCTCAGCTTTTCCTTGAGGGCTTGCAACTGCTTGTTAATTTTTTCCACCTCTACCTGCTGCTGCTCCTGCTTTAGCTTATTGTCTTTGATCTCCTGCTCCAGCCGCAGCTTGTCTTCTTCATTTTTTACCAGCTGCTGTTCCAGTCTTGTCTTTTCATCGGCATTGCGCTTGATCGAGTTTTCGAGCCTGCCTTCCTGGCGGCGGGTACTTTCTATTTCGCGGTTCAGGAACGTAACCGCACCTTCGGCATCCTGTAAGCTGGCCAGTAACTGGTACTTTTTCATCAGGAAGGGCAGCTTTTGCAGCTGTTCCTTAATATCCAGGTCCAGGGCAGAGTCTGGTGCTGCAGCGGCATAACCAATCCATATGTCGGTATTGGTAGAATCACCAGCTACGGTGCTGTAGGTTTTAATTCCCTGCAGTCCATTGAGCCAGTAAATGTCTTTGATTTCAATAAACTGGCGTCGCTCTGCAATCTTGCCGCTTTCTTTCAGGTAAGCGGTCCAGTAGCGCCTGGCCTGGTGCTCTGGGTACGCGACCCTGTAAGTAAACCCGGCCAGTTGCTGACCCTGCACATTTTGCTTCTGCTTGCGTGCCTCCTGCCCATAAACAGTCCCTAGCAGGCAGGGCAGCAGCAGAAAAAAGAAAAGTAATTTTTTTTGCATAAAGGTTCTGGATAAATAGCCGAACATAAGCAGCGGGCTGGCGTTACAACGTAATCAGTATCTGAAAATTTCTCTCCCATGCCTGAAAAAGTTGTTATTAGTGGTGGATCGGGGCTTATTGGCACACGCCTGTCACAGCTGTTGTTGCAAAAAGGGTATCAGGTAGCACACCTGAGCCGTTCGCTACACGAAGATAAAGTCATTCAGCATTATCTGTGGGATGTTGAAGAAGGAAAAATAGAAGAAGGTGCGCTGCAGGATGTAAGTTATGTGATCAATCTTGCAGGTGCTTCTATTGCAGAAGGCCGATGGACGGCAAAACACAAACATGAAGTGATCAGGAGTCGCACCGCCGCTACGGGCCTTTTGGTGCGTACGCTTGCAGCGCAACAAATTAAACCCAAGGCATTTATCTCTGCTTCGGGCATCAACTACTATGGCGGAGACCGGGGCGATGAACTGCTGCGGGAACACTCCAGCCCTGGTGAAGATTTTATGGGATCCGTTTGCCGGGCCTGGGAGCAGGAGGCCGAGCGGGTGGAAGAATTAGGCATTCGCCTGGTAACGCTGCGCATAGGTGTAGTGCTCACACCAGAAGGGGGTGCACTCAAACAACTGATGTTGCCCTTTCGCTTTGGCGTGGGCGCTACCCTGGGCAATGGGCGTCAGTATCTTAGCTGGATTCATATAGAAGATCTTTGCCATCTCATCTTAAAAGCCATGCAGGATGAGAAAATGCAGGGACCTTACAATGCTGTAGCTCCCGAGCCTGTTACAAATGCCCATTTTTCCGAGGTGCTGGCAGCCGCGATGAACAAACCCTTTTTTCTGCCACCAGTGCCTGGAGGTCTCATGAAATTAGCCCTGGGTGAAAAAGCCGTTGTGGTATTGGGCAGTGCCCGTGGTTCTGCAGACAAAGTGCTAAAAGCAGGGTACCAGTTTATGTATCCCGAGTTGGAGCCTGCCCTGCAAAACTTGCTTGAGTAGGGCAGACTTTGCAAAATCAGTTTTAGGTTCTAACTTAGCAGGCTGCGATTTTTAGATCAAAATTTTTTGTGTATGGAGAATGAAAACAAGCGTCCGAAAAAACAAAAGGACGAAGTAAAGCTAGTGGCTAAAAAAGATAACAATAATAAACAGGTCGATAACAGTACGGTTACTGTAACGGAAGCCTCTGATAAAATCCACAAAGAACCTGTACAGGAGAAAACCAGTGCCGAGCAGGCGCATCAGGAAAAGATAGCGAAAGAAGGACATCCCCAACATCCCCGGGAAGCTGTTAAGAAAAAGCCTAAGGCCAATATGCCACCAGCGCCTCCAAAGGAAGGAGAGCTGATTCCGCGTAAAAAGCAGGATGAAGATGATCAGCTGATCCGCCGCGCGTTTGAAGACCGGGACTGGAATGAGATCAAGAGCTCTAACAGCTGGGCCATTTTTAAGGTCATGTCGGAGTTTGTAGAGGCTTTTGAAAAGCTGGCCAAGATTGGTCCCTGCGTTTCTATCTTTGGTTCTGCCCGTACCAAAGAAGATCATAAGTACTATAAAATGGCCGAGGAGATAGCTTCCAAGCTGGTACGCCATGGTTATGGGGTTATTACAGGCGGCGGACCTGGTATTATGGAGGCAGGTAACAAAGGTGCCTATAAAGAGGGTGGTAAGTCCGTAGGACTTAACATTGTGCTGCCTTTCGAACAGTTCGATAACCCTTATATCGATCCTGATAAGCTTATTACCTTCGACCACTTTTTTGTCCGTAAGGTAATGTTTGTAAAATACTCTCAGGGCTTCATCGTCATGCCCGGAGGTTTTGGCACCATGGACGAACTGTTTGAGGCCTTAACCCTCATTCAAACCAAAAAAATTGGTCGTTTCCCGATTGTACTGGTAGGCAGCAAGTACTGGAGTGGCCTTTTGCAGTGGATACGTGAGGTAATGCTGGGAGAGGAAAATAACGTTAATGAAGAAGACCTGCACCTGCTGAACATTGTAGATACACCCGACGAAGCAGTACGCGTGATTGACGAATTCTACAGCAAATACCTGCTATCACCAAACTTCTAAGAAGTTTTTTATTATTAATACAACCAAAGCCGGCAGCCATGCCGGCTTTTTGATTTCAGTGCCTGCTAACAGGGCATGTAAGAATTAGGGTAAAACAGAGTTGTAGGCTCACCGTTAAAATTGTAGCATTGTAACAAATTACAAACAAGCTTTTATTGATATCTTTTTGTAATGTTCTAGGTCCACTTAAAAAGGGAAAAAAGCTTATAAAGTAAATTAAATGAAATTTTAATGTAAAATTTCAATATTAAATTGCTTTATTTGAATAATATTTTAGTAAAACCAAGCTGGAACAGAGAATTTGATCTCAATCATTGCTCTCCTAACCTACCATGAAAAATTTCTTAAACAACCCCTCGATCTTGCTGGCAGGCCTTTGTCTCTCCGGTATATTTTCTTGTTCAGAAGATGATACCTTAGTGCCAATTCCTGATTTTCCAACCCCGATTCTCTCATCAATCAGTCCGCTGAGTGGCACCAAGGGTACGCCAATTACCATTACGGGAACAAACTTCAGCGATAATCCTTTGGACAACATTGTAAAGTTCAATGGAATTTCTGCCATTGTAATTAGTGCCAGCCCAACCCAGCTGGTGGCGCTTGTGCCGCCGCAGGCAGGAGATGGAGGCATCACTGTAAGAAGAGCAAATAATACCGTAATGGGTGCTGCCTTCGACTACCTGGAGACCTACACTGTTAGCACCTTTGCCGGAAGCATCACTGGTACGGCAGATGGAACAGGCACGGGTGCCCAGTTTGCAGATCCCTGGGATATTGCCCAGGATGCAGCAGGCAACTTTTACATTACAGATTACGATAGCCATCGCATTCGCAAAATTACACCAGACGGTGTAGTAACTACCTTTGCTGGTAGCACTGCCGGCCATGCAGACGGTACAGGTGCCAATGCACAGTTTAACGGTCCAACTGCCATCACCATTGATGCAGCGGGCAACCTCTATGTCTCGGAATATGATGGTAATTATATTCGCAAAATTACCCCGGCAGGCGAGGTGACAACTGTTGCCGGTAGTGGGGTACAAGGTTTTGCCGATGGTGCGGCTGCCGTTGCCATGTTCAACAAACCGTCGGGTCTTGCGGTAGATGCTGCTGGAAACATTTATGTAGGTGATAAACATAACCAGCGTATTCGCAAAATAACACCTGATGGAGAAGTGAGCACCTTTGCGGGTAATGGCGTAGAGGGATATACCGATGGCACTGGCACCAGTGCACAGGTAAATAACCCTGCCGGACTAACCATTGATGCCGATGGTAACCTCTTCCTGGCTGATACTGACAACCAGCGGGTGCGTAAAATTACGCCGGCCGGTGAGGTAAGCACTATTGCTGGTAATGGTATTGCCGGTTTTGCTGATGGAGCTGCAGCAGATGCCCAATTTAATTTAACCTGGGATGTATCGGTGGCTTCAGATGGGGTGCTATATGTGGCCGACTATCAAAACCATCGCGTGCGTATGATTACAACCGATGGCATGGTTCGTACCATTGCCGGAAGCGGCGAGGCTGGAAATGCCGACGGTGTAGAGGGTGCAGCCAGCTTTAACGAACCAGGTGGTATCATCATGGGCGTAGACGGGCACTTATACGTGGCTGACAACCGAAACTTCCTGATCCGCAAAATCACGATTGACTAAACAGAAAATCAAGATAAGCAGAAGGCCGGCAGCAATGCCGGCCTTTTTGCATAATGGCGGCATTCAATAAATATTGCCAATCTGCCTAACCCAATGATTTTTTGTACATCCTGAAAAACAAAAAAGGCAGAAAGCCAAAGCTGAAGAGCAGGATGCCCAGGATCAGGAGCATTTGTGCCCCCTGCAGGTGCATGATCTTAAACAGTACGGCAAGGCCTGTTACAATGGCACTCGTGAATCCAAGAATTACCCTTAACTTTTCAGTAAGTGCCCTGTTGAGCACCAGCTTATAGCGGTCTATGGCCAGCATGGGCAGAAAGATCAATACAAAGGCCAAAAACCCATAGGTAAATAAATCTCCCCCGCCAAGCCAGCCCAAAACATTAAACAGCCAGCCTAGGCTGATGCTGATAGAAGCCAGCAGACCAATGGCATACATTACTTTTTTCATGATTATAATTTTTTTGGCGTTGAGTAAAAAAATGGTTTCCTTTTGTATCTCATCGAGGCCATTGGGGCAAATCTGTTGCCAGGCTTTCCGATGAGCTTCTTCAAAATTGCTCCCCTCCTTCATCTCATGCTCGATGAAGCAACAAAAGTGGTCCAGTAGGTCATCTTTAAGTGCCTGGCTGCTAATGTTGCTTTTGTTGATCCGGGCCTGTAGAAAGGCAATTTCTTCATCGCTCAGCATTAGTGTAGCTTTAAGGTAAACTGTGGAAATACGAGTTGATGAATGGTTTGTAAAAACTGCTGTAATTCTTCGAACTGAGCCTGCTTTTGCGCATGGCCCTGCTGCGTAAGCTGGTAGTATTTGCGAACCCGCTTACCAATGTGTACCGTTTCAACCTCCACCAGTCCATCGTGTAAGAGTTTGTGCAGTGCCGGATAAAGCGAGCCCTCCTTAATTAATATTTTATCGTTAGAGAGCTCCTTTACCTTTTGGGTAATCTCGTAGCCATACATCTTCCCGCCATCTGCCAGCAGCTTTATAATAATGGTGGAGAGGGTACCTTTGAGTAATTCAGTAGTATTCATATTCTAATATAAGTAGAATTACAATACATTGCATATCTATGTATTAAGTTTTATTATAATTATTTAAGAAGCGTCACTACCGGTAAGGAAGGGTAGGTCTTTCTGTGGTAATGCATGATATACAAGCCCACGTTTTTTACTGTTAGCGCATCAGTCAGGCTGCTGATGCAAAGTCCAAATAACTATGAACCCGGTGGCAGACTGTCAACAACCATCAACCAATTTCCGTATATTTGCAGAATACTATGGGTAAGATAAAATCAGCAGCGAGCCCGGTAGCGAATACGGTTAAAGTGCAACCAGTACAGCGTTTCGATCCGGTAGGCGAAGAATATATAGAGGTGATAGGTGCCCGTGAGCACAACCTTAAAAATGTAGATGTACGCATTCCGCGCAACCAGTTGGTGGTGATCACCGGCATCAGTGGCAGCGGCAAATCTTCTCTGGCTTTCGATACTATTTATGCCGAAGGCCAGCGGCGCTATATGGAAAGTTTTTCGGCTTATGCCCGCTCTTTTATGGGTGGTATGGAACGGCCGGATGTCGATAAGATCAACGGACTTTCGCCGGTAATCTCCATTGAACAAAAGACTACTTCCCGCAATCCCCGCTCTACGGTAGGGACCACCACAGAGATTTATGACTTTCTGCGCTTGTTCTACGCACGGGCCTCGGAGGCTTTCTCTTACCTGAGTGGCGACAAAATGGTGCGCCAGTCAGAAGACCAGATCATCGACCATCTCATGCACACCTTCGACGGTGTACGGATCATTGTGCTGGCACCTGTGGTAAAGGGCCGTAAAGGACATTACCGGGAGCTTTTTCAGCAGATTCGCAAAAGCGGCTTTACCAAGGTGCGGGTAGATGGCACCATTCAGGACATAGACCCTAAAATGCAGCTGGACCGCTATAAGATACACGATATTGAAATAGTGGTAGACCGGCTGGCGCTGAAGCAGGAAGACCGCTACCGCCTGAGCCAGTCTGTTGCTACGGCCATGAAGCATGGCGAGGGCCTGCTGATGGTGCTCAATGCAGATTCCAATGAGCTGCACCATTTCTCCAAGTACCTGATGGATCCTAAAACAGGCCTCAGTTACGATGAGCCGGCGCCGAACACTTTCTCTTTTAACTCACCCTATGGCGCCTGCCCTAAATGCAACGGGCTGGGCGTGATAGAGGAGATCACGCCAGAGTCTATTATCCCCGATACAACTTTAAGCATCAGCCGCGGCGGCATTGCGCCTCTTGGTGAATTTCGGGATATCTGGATTTTTAAAAAAATACAGTCTATCCTGAAGGGTTATAAGCAGACAATCACCACGCCAATCAACAAACTACCGGAAGAGGTGCTGCAAATCCTGCTTAACGGTAGTCAGGAAACGGTGAAGGTAAATTCTAAAAAGTACCCCGGCACCCAATGGGATACTAAATTCGAGGGTATTATTCCTTTTCTGGAAAAACAGCGTGAGGAAGGTTCTGATAAAACCATTGCCTGGGTAGAAGACTACACCACTGCAATTACCTGTCCCGAATGTGAAGGCACGCGCCTGAAAAAGGAATCGCTGCATTTTAAAATAGATGGCAAAAACATTGCCGAACTGGCCATGCTGGACATACAGGCGCTGTATGCCTGGTTCCATGATCTGGAGGCCCGCCTGAGCGACCGCCAATTGCAAATTGCAACAGAGCTGCTGAAGGAGATCCGCAAGCGCATCCGCTTTTTGCTGGATGTAGGCCTTGATTACCTGCACCTGAACCGCCCTCTGCGTACCCTTAGCGGTGGCGAGGCACAACGCATTCGTCTGGCTACCCAAATCGGCACCCAGCTGGTAGGGGTGTTATACATCCTGGATGAACCCAGTATTGGGCTGCACCAGCGTGACAACGTAAAGCTGATCAAAGCCCTGCAGGACCTGCGCGACATTGGCAATACGGTGCTGGTGGTAGAGCACGACAAGGACATGATGATGGCCTCTGACTATATTCTGGATATTGGTCCGGGGGCTGGCCGCCATGGTGGTCATGTGGTGGCGGCGGGTACGCCGGAAGAGTTTATAGCCCTGCCTGCCGTTACTTCTCAGTACCTGCGGGGCGAACGTGCCATTGAAATACCCGGAGAGCGGCGCAGCGGCAATGGCAATTTTCTGGAGCTGAAAGGTGCTGCCGGCCATAACCTGCACAATGTAGACCTGAAGTTGCCCCTGGGCACCATGGTGTGTATCACAGGCGTGAGCGGCAGTGGCAAGTCAACACTGATTCACGAGACCCTGTACCCGCTGCTAAACAAGCATTTTTTCAGGGCACTGAAAGATCCGCTTCCTTACAAAGAAATAAAAGGCCTCGAGCACCTGGACAAGGTTATTGAAGTAGACCAGTCTCCTATTGGCCGTACGCCCCGCTCTAACCCTGCTACTTATACAGGGGTGTTCTCAGACATCCGTACGCTCTTTGCCGAAATGCCCGAATCCAAGATCAGAGGCTATAAACCTGGCCGCTTTAGCTTTAATGTAAAAGGGGGCCGCTGCGAAGAATGTGGTGGTGCAGGTCTTAAGCTGATTGAGATGGACTTTCTGCCCGATGTGCACGTACATTGCGAAGTGTGTAAAGGCAAGCGCTACAATCGTGAAACGCTGGAGGTGCGTTTTAAAGGCAAAAGCATTTCCGATGTACTGGACATGACGGTAGAACAGGCAGTTGAATTTTTTGAGCACCAGCCCAAAATTCTGCGCAAGATCAAAACCCTGAATGATGTAGGGCTCGATTACATAACATTAGGCCAGCATGCCACTACCCTTAGCGGTGGCGAAGCGCAGCGGGTTAAACTCGCGACAGAGCTTAGTAAAAAAGATACCGGTAATACCTTTTACATCCTGGACGAACCCACCACCGGGTTGCATTTTCAGGACATACGCCACTTGCTGGATGTACTCCAGAAGCTGGTTAAGCGCGGCAATACTGTGCTCATCATAGAACATAACATGGATGTGATAAAAGTAGCTGACTGGGTAGTAGACCTGGGGCCGGAAGGTGGTCGTGGTGGTGGCAGGATCATTGCACAGGGCCCACCGGAAAAGGTAGCGAAAGCAAAGGATAGCTATACGGCAATTTTCTTAAGGGAGGAGCTAAGCAGCTAATGTTAGTATTGTTCTGAAAAACTTACATTTTTTATATTATGTAACGGACAAGCTATATATTTCATATAGAACCATGAAATAGCTTGTGCCATGAACAAAAAATTTACCCTTTTTCTACAGCTTGTTTGCGCTATCATTGTGCTGCAGGCAGTCACGGTCAATGCCTACGGTCAGCTGAAAGGAGATACTTTTGCAGAGGCAAAAGCCAAGGGGTCTGCGAATGTTACTTACTCTTACATAGAAACTCCCGGCTTTGTGGGCAAAGATGCAGCAGGAAACTTAGATGGTTTCTGTGTAGACATGATGAATGCTTTTGTGGTATGGCTCAAGAAGCATGAAGGCGTTGAGCTGAAGCCTTCTTTCTATGGTAAAGATGCCAAGGATTTTAAAAATTACATGGCTAGCATACAGGCTGGACAGGGTGGCGTCTTTGGCCTGGGCAACATTACTATTACAGAAGAGCGCCAGAAACACTATAATTTCAGCCCGCCTTTTATCACCAATGTAGCGATTCTCATTACGCATAAAAGTGTGCCTACCCTGGAGAATAAAAACAATATTGCCACTGCTTTTGCCGGCATGCAGGCAGTGGTGGTGCGGGGTACCACCAACGAAGCCCGGATGAATCATCTTAAGCAAAGCCTGTATCCTGCGCTTACATATCAGCAGGTAAGCTCCAGCCCGGAGGCACTCAAGCTGGTAACAGAGAATCCTAAGCTTTTCACTAACCTGGATTTCACCTACTATCTGATGGCGCTAAAAGATGGCATGCCCTTGAAACGGCATCCGGCAGGTGATGAAAGCACCGAAAGCTTTGGCATCGTTATGCCTAAGAACAGCGACTGGTCACCTGTAATGGCCAGGTTCATGAAAGAATTTGTGGCCAGTACCGAATACAGAAAATTGATTGCTGATAACCTGGGCCCCAATGCATTAAAATTGCTCGATGCTGTGGCAGCACCGAACTAGTTGGTGTGGCAACTCCAGATTTAAAAGACTGCTTTGAGGGTGCTCTGCACTGGGCTGATCTGGTGAGTAAAAACAGATAGGCTACAAAGAAAAAATCCACCCAGGCGGGTGGATTTTTTCCCTTTCAACCAAAACATTAAAACCTATCAACTATGAATAAGCCAAATGTATCATAATAAGGTTTTGCCATGTTTATAAGTTCCGTGCTTATTAAATTTTCCTGATAATTTTTTTACATTATGTTAACGAGACGTTTTTATTGAGTAACAACCTTCTGTAATCCAGCGAATTAGTGTTTAGTAATTTAAGTAACTCTTTCAGCAACTAATTGGATTATGCATTAGAAATAGTTGCTGCTATGCAAAAATCTAATCTATAAATATTACAAAGCAGGACTTATGATAAAAAGCTCCTGGGTCGCTCTGGTGAGTGCGGTGTAAAACCAGCGCAGTTTGTCAGATGTATTGGCTTCGTGCAACCAAAACTGAGGCTGTAGCAGTACTGTATTCCATTGTCCGCCCTGGGCTTTGTGGCAGGTAAGGGCATAGGCAAATTTTACCTGCAAGGCATTTAAGAACGGATCTTTGCGCAGCGCCTTTACCTGGCGGGTACGGGGCAAATACCGGTAGTTTCTGCTGGCAGCTTCGAACAGATGGCGGCTGCGCACATCGGGCAGGGCAGGCAGCGGACTGTTCAGGGTTTCTTTTAAGATCAGGGTTTCAAATTCAGGTTCGTGGGGCTCATCGGGCAGGCGGAGCCGGAGGCGTAAAAATTCGAAGCCATACCGTTCTTCTGCTCCCAGTAGCGCTGTTACTTCTACAAACTCCCCGTTTGCCAGATAGCTCAGTTTGCTGCCCCTGGGCATATCGCGGTAATTGTTGCGCGCAATCATCAACAGATCTCCAGCAGTCACCTGCGAGGTATAGCCCAGGATCTCCTGCCGGATCATCGTATTCAACCGAACGGCTTCTTCGTTGGTAGCGCAAATCAGCAGGGTGTTTTCTGTACCGGCTTTCTGAAAGGAGTAATGCAGGGCTTCCATTAAGCGGTGCTCCGGCAGTTGAAAAATATCATTAAAGCCGGCCGTTTTAATCTGCAGCTGTTGTGGCGTATTTTCCAGGCAGCTGCGCAGGTAAGTAGCATTTACCAAAATGCCGGAGCCTTCCTGCTGGCGGCTGACTTCACGCAGAATATGCTCTTCTACATCCAGGCCATAGGCATACCGCAGTACATCCGTTTCCAGCCCTATGCTGGTAGTTTCGCCAACGGGTGGTAGTTGTGCCGGGTCGCCCACCAGCAGCAGCGCATTGCCCGGCTTTGAGAATACAAAATCGATCAGGTCGGTAAGTAATCCCTGGCTGCTGCCACCACTCTCGCCGCTTAGCATGGAGGCTTCATCAACAACGAATAAGGTCTTAGACTGGTAATTCTTGCGCAGCTCCATGTCTACTTTGCCGGAGTAAGGATGCTGCACCGGTTTGTAAAGCTGACGATGAATGGTATGCGCCTCGCGGCCGGCACTTTTCGCAAGTACTTTGGCGGCACGTCCGGTGGGCGCCAGCAGTTCTACTTTTTGCCTGAGCTGCTGCAGGCTTCTGGCTAAGGTTTGAAGTACCACTGTTTTTCCGGTGCCTGCATATCCTTTCAAAATAAACACAGGCTTGCCCCGCAGGGTGGGTTGTAAAAATGCTTCCAGCTTTCGGAAAAGTTCCTGTTGCTCCGGGGTAGCTGTAAAAGGAAAGTTCAGGTTCAGGAGATCAAAAAGTGCCATGTTCTTTCTTAACCACCCGAAGCCCTTAAAAGGTTTGAACCGTTCATCTATATGCTAAAAATATTGTCATTGGTTTAAAAGAAAAAAAGTGGGTTAAAGGGTTGAAAAACAGTATAAAAATGTAGCAAATACTAAAATATTTAGTATCTTTAATGCACTATTTCATATGTACTTGTGTTGTGTATTTGTAGATAGAAAGAAGAAAATTAAACGTAGAAGATATGTCACAGGGAGTGGTAAAAACAGAGAAAAAAGTAGTAGAGAGCTACGATATATCAAACTCTAGCGAAACACTACACCTGGCGCAGGACCTGGCGAAATTCATTCGTGAAAACCGCCTGTCTATGCAGATACAGGGAAAAGATTATGTGAATGTTGAAGGCTGGCAGTATGCTGGTGCCCGCTTAGGAATATTTCCTGTCATTGAAGATGTAAAACGCATCCAGTCTAACGATGACGAAGTAAAATATCAGGCACATGTGAAGCTGATCAACCTGAAGACAGATACGATTGTTGGCTCTGGTTTTGCCATCTGCAGTAATCGTGAATCCGGTAAGCGTTATTACCAGGAGTTTGCGATTGCCTCTATGGCGCAGACCCGTGCCATTGGTAAAGCCTATCGTAACATTCTGGCCTGGATTATCCGTGCAGCCGGCTACGAGCCAACTCCTGCCGAAGAAATGGATTTTCTGGTAAGAGACGTAGATAATGACTCAAACGGCAACAACAGAACCGTAGATCGTGAGCCGGCCCGTGCTGCTGCTAAAGCAAAGCCTGCTGCCATAGCCCCCAAAAAGGCTAAAGAAGAAGTAGCTGCTGAAGTAGAAGAGGAAAAAGCAGCGCCAGCACAGGTTCCACTGGCTTCTGTAAAACAGAAAACAGAGCTTCTGCTGTTGCTCAACAACAAGCACATCACCAACGACGAAAAAGCGAAGATGATTGAAAACATCAATACCCTCGATAGTGAGCGTATTCAGAAAGCAATCGAAAAAGTTAAAAAGGTGATTGAAGATCGCGATAATAGCAATGCACAGGCTGCGGCCTAAAAGTTGCTGAACATATATATTAATCAATAATGCCTCCTTAAACGGAGGCCTTTTTTTTGTTTAAAGCAACTGCGCTGGCTACCAAGCTCAGCTATATCAGCTTTATGGATGATTACATAAAAAAGAAGCAGAGCCCAAAGCTCTGCTTCTCATATCTTTTTAGCAACCCACTCTTTAGCGGATTACGCCGAGGGTGAGCTTAAAGCGGATGATCTTCTTTACAGAATCATAGACCTGCTGTTTAAGCGCGGGGTCTTTGTCCATGGCTGCCAGAATAGAGAATACGGCTTCTTTTTCATTCAGCGGCATTAGCACCATATCAATACCAGCCTGAACAGCTTTTAAGGAAGCATCGGGGATTGCTGCAACAGCTCCCATATTCATGGCATCGGTTGTAATAATTCCCTTAAAACCCATTTCGTTCTTTAAAAGGTCTGTTACAATGGTACGGCTAAACGTAGCCGGCTGCCCGTCGGTATTGTATTTAGGATTATTTTGTACGGCAATATGGCCCACCATAATACTTAATACACCCGCCTCAATAAGGCCTTTGTATATATCTACTTCCTGCATGGGCCCATCAATAAAGACCAGCTTTTTGTGGCTATCTCCCTTTACCAGGCCATGGCCCGGAAAATGTTTGGCGGTAGCGGCTACGCCATCGGCCTGGGTAGCATTGATAAAAGCTTTGTTCATGCGCTCTACCTGTGCCGGGTCGGAGCCAAAGCTGCGGTTGCCAATGGCTGCATTTTGCACGCTCAGGTCTGTAACCGGTGCATAGTTATACAGAATGCCAATTTCCTTGAGCTGATCGGCAATGGTATGTGCTATGGCCAGCGCTTCTAAAGTGTCTTTTAGCTCAACTGTTTTAGGTACCTTAATAGAATTGCTGATTTTGCGGTTGATAAGGCTGGGCTCAGCATCGGCACTGTAGACCAGGGGCAGGTGCCCGTTGGCATGGCTGATGCTATCGAAACGCTGAACATAATTCTTAAAGCTTTCTATGGTGCCATTCAGCAATAGCACGCCACCAATCCATCCTTTTCTGGCCAGCTCGTCTAACTCAGCATCTGGCTTGCCCAACCGGCCAGCAGCAGGAACAATCATTTGCCCAACACGCTGCTCTTCAGTTAGGCTGTTAAAAATCTGCTCTACCTGTTGGTCGAGCAACTTTTCCTGTTTGTAGAAATCCTCCAGGGTGAAGGGATGTACAACTGCAGCTGGGGCAGGCGATTGTGCCATGCACGCCTGCAGGCTTAATAAAGTGGCGGCGGCCACACCTAAAATTTGTTTTATCATAAATATTAGCAGCTATGGGCTTTTTTCCGGCTAGAGATGTAAAGGGTAATATCCAAAACCGGGCCAGTAGGTTCCTGACTTATAAAATTAAGGAAATAATTAAAATCAGGCACTAAAACGTTGTTCCAGTACTAACTCAAACTCCTGCACTGCTTCAGAATCTGGTTGCCACTGTGGTAGCGGGGCCAGATTCCCCTGCACCCACTGGCGGGCTTCTCTTAAGTTCTGGCAATCATCCAGGGCATTTAGGGCAGCGGTAAAGGCTGCTGCATCACTGCCAAACAGCTCCTTAATAAACATAAAGCGCTGGTTTAGGGAAATGTAGTTGCGGATGTTGCCGGTGCGCTGGTTCTGAGACAGCGAGCTGCTCCGCGATTCTTTCGGCTCAAACTTTTCATAAAGTGGTTTTTTTTCGTTGCGTTCAAAACGCTTGTTCAGGTTGTGGTTGTCTGCTTCCTTTCTTTGAGGTGTGGCAGCAGGGGCCGGGGCAGGCCGTTTTTCGACCGGAGCTGGAATGCTTGCTTTCCGCACGGGCTCTTCGGGCACAGGCTGTACCATTACAGTCTGAGCTCTGGTATTTTTTGCAGGTCCGGGCCCAACAATAAGCGTCTCCTTTGCTGCTGCGGGCGCAGTTTTTGGTTTTGCTGCTGGAGGTGGGGTATCTTCTGCAGCAGCAACCAATTTAGGTGCGGGTTTAGGAGTTCTGGACGCCATCTGGGAAATGCTGCTGAAGAAGTTTGTATTATCAGCCGGCGTTTCTTTGGCCGGCCTAGCTGGTGTAGGCTCCAGCGGCTCATCGGCTATCTGCTGTGGCAGCGGGAGTACCTGGGCAAAGGCCTGTACATGCTCATCGACCGGGTCCAGCTCCAGTTTGCCAGAGCGAATGCCTGCTTCGAGCATGGCCAGCAGGTACTCAGGTTCTGAGGTTGTTTTGTCCTCTATATGCTCCTGCAGTACATCTGTTAGCGGCTGCTGCAGCCTGAGGTAACGCAGGGAAGCCTGCATGGTTTCCTGCCTGGGGTACAGGCGCAGAAACTCGTCGAAAAAAGCCATGGGATTGAACAGCAGCCGCAGCGTATCCATCACAGCAGTCTTCAGGAAAGGTTCCAGTGAGTCACGCTCTACCAGAATATGGCGGGAGAGCGTGTTCATGAAAGACTGGAGAGATTCCTGTACCTCCGGATGTTCAAAATTAAAATATGCACTGCGCAGGCAGCGGGTTTCTTCCTGCCAGCGTTGATAAAGGCGTTGTATGATCAGCAGGTTTACCTGCTGCACAGGCGTTAGCTCCAGAATATCCTGCCCGCTTGCGGCCTGGTGGGCAGAAAAAAAGTTGTCTAATACCTTGCTGCTAAAGTCTTCAGTATAGGCTTCTGCTGCTTTCCGGTTTAGTTTGCGCACCATTGTATTATATATTTCTTCAGAAAAAGTCTTGTTGTCAAAGATATTAAGTAACCCGTGCTAGTAAACAAAGAAGGCAGCGGGTTGCTGCAAATATTTCATACTTTATTTTGAGCTTAGGCAACTGCGGGTTTCTTTTGTAGCTCAAATTACGATGCCTTCAATCACAATACAAAATCTAGACCATAAAACGGTTCAGGTAGAAAAATCAATACAAACTGCGCTGCAGGCCATAGGCGAGGCAGGCATAGACTGGATGCAGGCCTGTGGACAGAAAGGCCGTTGTACTACCTGCCGTATGGTTGTAATCGCTGGTGCAGCTTGTTTAAGCCCACTTTCGGAAGCTGAGCAGCGCATGCGCAACCTGGGTCGGCTGCAGGATGGAAGCCGCCTGGCCTGCCAGTGTACACTAGAAGGCGATGTAGTGGTGCGGGTACCCCAGGTAAATAAATTGCCGCATATACAGTATACCGATTAGCGCAGAAGGAAAAGCTCTTATGTTTATTGAACCAAAAATTTCCGGTGCAGCTGTTGCCGGCGCCAAAGCAGGTTGGGTAGAGGTTATCTGCGGCTCTATGTTCAGCGGTAAAACAGAGGAATTGCTGCGCCGCCTCAACCGGGTTATCATTGCAAGGCAAAATGTAGAAATTTTTAAACCTGCGGTAGATACCCGCTATCACGAACAGAACGTAGTATCGCACAATGCCAACTCCATCCGTTCTACTCCGGTGCAGTTCTCGGAAGATATACTGCTGCTGTCGGGGAATTGCGATGTGGTGGGCATAGACGAAGCGCAGTTTTTTGATGAAGACCTGGTAGAAGTATGCACCAAGCTGGCCAATAGTGGTAAACGTGTTATTGTGGCAGGCCTGGACATGGATTTCAGTGGTAAGCCTTTTGGTCCCATGCCACAGCTGCTGGCCATTGCAGAGTATGTAACCAAAGTGCATGCGATATGCATTAAATGTGGCGATATTGCGCACTATTCCTACCGGCTTATTGCCAATCAAAAAACAGTGATGCTGGGAGAGAAAGATACTTATGAGGCCCGTTGCCGACGTTGTTTTTTAAAAGGCCCCAAAGCTGAGCAAATTATATAGGCTATATGAAAAAACTGCTGCCCTTTCTGCTCTTGTTTTTTTATGCTGTTTCAGGCTGGGCACAGGCAGATATTCCTATTGGCACCTGGCGCACCCATTTTTCCTATACCAGGGTACAGGAAGTTGCATTGGCAGGAGATCGTGTATATGCAGCCAGTGAAAACGGTTTTTTTTACTATGATAAGGTCAACAATGAATCTTTTGTATTGGGGCCTTTGCATGGTTTTAGCGATGTGGGCGTTAGCGCATTAGGTTGGCAGGCGCAGCAAAACCGGCTCTTAATTGGCTACAAAAGCGGCAACATTGATCTTTTGCAGGAGGGGAAGATTACCAATATTGCCACCATCCGGAATGCCCAGTTTACGGGCAGCAAAACAATACAGGCTGTAGTTTTTCGTGGCGATTCAGCCCTGCTGGCTACCGATTATGGCATCAGCATCATCGACCTGGCCCAGGGCAGGCTGCTGGATACTTACCTGAACCTGGGGCATGAGGGGCAGCGGGTGGTGGTGTATGATATAGCCGTCTTGCAGGACACCCTTTATGCTACCACTGATGAAGGATTGCTGGCAAATCGCCTGGGCACCGCCGGTAATCTGAACGATTTTCGCAGCTGGCGTCGTGTAAATGAACTGGAAGGGCTGCCGCTGTCGGGCCCTAATTATATAGAGGTGCTCGGGGAGCAACTTTGGCTGGCTACTGCTAATGGCCGGCTTTATCGAAAGCAGGGTCAGTCATGGGGGGCTACAGCTTTTAATGAACCGGGACAGATCCGCGATCTGCAAGCAAGCCAGGAGGAGGGTGCGCTGATTATTTCTGCACAGGATGGTGTTTATCGGTACCAGGCAACGGCAAATACCTATAGTGCCCTGCTGCCTGGGCAATTGGCAAACCCTCTTACAGCAGTATATGATGCAGCAGGCATCTATTGGATAGGCGATGCTCAGAACGGATTGCTCAGTACACTGGAGGGGAGCGTTAGTATTCGCAACCCGGCTGGCCCCTTAACCGATGCCATTACAGACCTGGAATTTGCTAATGGGCAGCTGGTTGCGCTTACCGGTGGTGCAGACCGGGTAACGGTGCCCGCTGTTAGCAGGGGGTTGAGTGTTTTTACCGCTGCTGAGGGCTGGAAAAATTACCATCCGCAGCAGCTGGCCAATAGTCGTGTTATGCCGGATGTGCGGGATCTACGGGACGCTGCCTATGATCCGCTTTCCCAAAGCTGGTATTTTGCCTCTTATTCCGATGGGCTGCTATCCTGGCATCCCCAGGACGATGCTTTTAACGTTTGGGGCCTGGGAACGGCAGGTGTTAGCTTTTCCGAATCGCTTGATTTT
>JASLAE010000188.1 GCA_030147305.1 Cesiribacter sp. | reverse complement strand
GCTGGAGGTGTTGGTTGGGTCGAAATGGGGTTATACCTATACAGCAAACTGGCAGGTGCAGGCCCCGGAGCACGAAATGAAGCAGCATTCTCTTTCTCAGCTGGACAAGCAACGGGAAGAGAGCAACCTCCTGCTGGGTGGTTATCTTAAGCTCTACCAGATCCATTCTGTGAATCTGGAGTCGGGGGTATTGGAGAACCGCCTGGTGCTGGACAGGCTACATGCCTTAAAGATGCATGGCATGCACATTGGCCTCACCGTAAGCGGACCCCGCCAGGCAGATGCCATTCGCAAATCCATGAAAGTAGTTTATGACGGTGAACAGCTGTTCGAAATTGTTCAGGCTACCTGGAATCTGCTGGAACAGTCCGCCGGACCCGCACTGGCAGAAGCTTACCAGGCAGGCTGGGGCATCATCATCAAAGAAGGCCTTGCCAATGGCAGGCTTACCATGCGCAATGAAGACCCGCAGTTTGCAGATAAAAAACAGCTCCTGCAGGAGCTGGGTGAAGAAATGAATGGCTCCATGGATATGCTGGCGCTTGCTGCTATACTACACCAGCCCTGGGCAGATGTGGTACTCAGTGGTGCAGCCACCAAAGAGCATTTGCGCTCCAACCTAAAGGCACTGGAGCTGTCTTTGACATCAGATCAGCTGGCAAGGCTGCTTTCATTGCAGGAAACACCGGAAAGTTACTGGAACACAAGGAGTAATCTTACCTGGAATTAGTTTATATGCTGCAGGAAACCATAGATATACAACAACTCAAGCCTGCAGAGACGTATTATGCCCTGAACCGGCCGGGGCATTTGTTTTATCATCCAGAATGGCTGGCGCTGCTGATGCAGCACTATGGCTATCGTTTTTACATGACCAGCGGTCCGGGCCAGGAGTATATGATCTTTGCAGAGGCCGACGGGCTGCTGGGACCAAAGCTGATCAGCCTGCCCTTCTCCGACTATACCATACCCCATGTGCCGCCCCACCGGCTGCCCCTGCACCTCGCAGCCTTGCAACAGGCTTTTCCCAAGGCACCCATTTTGCTAAAATTCGCCGATTTGTATGCAGACCCGCAGGACCTGGCCTTTATGGGGAAACCTGCCGGTAAAATGTTTCTGCACCGGATAATGCTGAATAATTTAAACGGGGTAGGCATGTCTGCTGCTTTTATCAGGGGGGTGCGCAAAGCCCAAAAGAATGGACTGGTAGCCCTAGCTAGTCGCAGTCAGGAATCCCTTGAACAGTTTTATGAACTTTATTATCGCCTGAGAACAGAGAAGCTTGGGCTTATACCGCAGCCACTATCTTTTTTTGAGCTGGTGTACGAACATTTTATCCGCAAGGGCGATGGCTTCTTTTACGAAGTAAAGCAGGACAATGAATTACTGGCTAGTGCCATCATCTTAAAGGAGGGCAATAACTTATACTACAAATGGGGCTGCTCTGCACAGGAACGCTTGTACATGCGGCCAAACAACCTTTTATTTAGCGAACTCATTAAACTAGCCAGGGATACAAACTGCCAGTACCTGGATTTGGGGCTTAGTGACCTGGATGAGACCAGGGGCTTGATTCGCTTCAAAGAAAATATGGGTGGTACACCTTCCTACATTTATTCATATGCTCTTTGTCCTGCAGACTATCCATTGGAGCTAGAGGAAAAACTAAAAGGCATTGTTAGCCAGGTGGCCGGGATCGTTGTATCTGCCAAACTGCTCCCTGCTCAAACTCAGGGGTTTAGCCAGGCGCTTTATCCGCTGTTTGTATAGCCATTGATTTTGCTGGCGCTGTCGACAACTTCTTTGTACCCGCTGCAGATGAAGATCGTCTCTTTTATTCATAGAATTTTTCTTAGCCCCTGATTTCAACAATCTTTCATGGTCGGGGTTATACTTTGAATTAAAACAATTAAGACCATGGAAGATAATAAAGATAATAGAGAGCAAGCGGCAGGGGATAGTGATGAAAAGAGAGTACAGACACCTGAACCGCCACAACGCAAAGATCCAATGAATAACTCAGAAGCGAACCGGGACGATGAGGAAGACGAGCATGCGGATGAACGCAGCCGAGGATCCAATCCCAGAGCTGAAGATAGAAAACCAAGCCCCGCCTCTGAGAAGGATCAGGATCCGCCTACTACTACAACCAATCGCAGATCCTACTAAAATAAAAAACCCTGCTACAGCATAGGAGCTGTAGCAGGGTTTTTTTACACAGTGCTTTAGCAATAATAATAGTGTAAAAATCCTTTGTCCTGGTCCTGTACTCTCAACCTGCCTAACTTAAGGTAGATTCGCCTGATTCATGCTCAAGCATTCTCTTTTCGGCTGCTTCCACTTTAGCAACCAGGTTTGGGATTACTATTTTAAAACAGCTGCCAACTCCCAGTTCTGAGCTGGCTTCGATCTTGCCACCCAGTCGCTCCAGCGTTTGCTTTACAATATAGAGGCCCAAACCAGAGCCATCGGAGCGTTCTGTAGCCCGGTAAAACATATCGAAAATGTGGTTCAGGTATTTCTTGTCTATGCCAATGCCATTGTCGCGGATTAAGATCTGCGCATAATCATGGCTCGTTTCAATGTCTATTGCCAGGTATGACTGCTTTTTGGCATCGCGGTACTTGATAGAGTTTGAAAGTATATTCGATAAAATGATATTGATCTTCATTCTATCGGAGTAAAAGTTACCGTTGAGGGTCTTTACCTGAATGTTCTTCTCAATTTCATCATAGCCTGGCAGGTACTGCAAATCCTTGTAGCATTGTTCTATTAAATGTTTGAGTTCGATCAGTTCGGGTTTTTCAACGGCCCGGGCTGTTTTTGAGAAGTTCAGCATTGCTTTGATAAAGCTATCCTGCTTCTGCAGCGAACGCATGATCATCTCGATATAGCCAGGCCAGCTGGAAGTCATGCCTTCCATTTTCATGATGTTGAGCAAACCAATGGCCGACGCAATGGGGGCCCGCAAGTCATGCGAGGTTTTATAAACAAATTGATCCAGCTCAAAATTGCGTTCTTCCAGCACACCCAGGGCAGCCTGCAGCTCTTCCTGCCGCTTCAGCAATTCCAGGTTAAAGGTTGCCAGCTCCAGCTCCTTCTTCACCAGGTCACGGTTCTGGCGAACCAGCAGTTCGTTCAGGCGCAGGTTCTTCATTTCTGCCCCTTTCTGATCAGAAATATTCTTTAAGCCTATCAGCAACAGGCGTTCGTTTGGAGAAAACTTATGTAAATGATTGAAGGTGGATAGCAGAAAGATAGGTGCTCCTTCAAAGGTTGTTTCCAGTTCAAAGTTCAGTAATGCCGGTTTCCTGTACCATTCTGCTATCGATTCTTTAGAAAACCTGCTATGCTGCAGGAGTGTCGGGATCTGTGTTCCCATCAGGGGCCCCGGGTGCTGGGCAAACAAGCGCTCAAAAGATGGATTTGCCATCAGGATGGTTGCCTCCTTACTTACAATGGCCACCGCCGTGTCCATGGCATCCCAGATGGCCTTGAACTTAGCTTCACTTTCTTCAATCTGGTTTACCTTTTCCTGGATAGCTACCTTCAGTCGCTTTTCGTTGCCTTTATGCAAAATGAATGAATGCAGGGTGTAACCAATGAGTCCTATACCCAGCACAACAGCCGCCAGAAACCACCAGGAAGTGTAAAAAGGGGGAGCTATGGAAATATAAGGGCTGTACTGGGGCGTACTCCAGGGGCCGTCCTGTATGCGTGCCTGAATGGCAAAGCGAAACTTACCGGCAGGCAGACTATTGTAACGCACAAAATTCTGCAAATAATTTTCTGTGTAGGTCCAGTCAGTATCAAGTCCCTCGAGGCGGTACCGATAGACCAGCCCCTCCGGGAAATAGAACGAGACCGCATGAAAAGTAAACTCGAGCAAGCTCTGGTCTGCATCCAGCTCCTGTTGTTGTTTCCCTGTCAGGAGCTGGTCATGGGTCCTTATCTCGTTTATGCGCAGGCGTGGAACAACAGTACGTTCAAAATCATAATGAGGATCATAGATAGAAAGGCCCCTGTCTGTGCCTATCCAGATCCGGTCGTCCTTCATTTCTACCAGTGCGCTGCGGTTAATTTCCTGCCCCGACAGCCCATTGTAACGGTTGTAGTTTGTAAGCTTCTTGTTATTATATATGTAAACACCCTTGTCAGTACCCATCCACAACCTGCCTTGTTTATCGGCCAAGAGGGCATATATAGGTCGGTCAACAGCAATTGAGTCGGAGATAGGTATTAGCTGATCGGCTTCCAGCTTATAGAGGCCATTTATCGTGCCTAAAAGGGTTTGGCCTTGCCATTCAAGAATACTAAATAGGTTACTGGTGTTCTGTGGGGGCCCCAGCCGTTCACTGGTAAGGCCATCGAAGCGGTATATGCCATGGGTAGTTAATATCAGCAGGTTTCCATCCTTGTCCGAATGAAGCTTACGGACATAGCTTTTCTGTTTAAGCTCAGTAAGTGTGTGAAATTGATTATTAAGAAAACTCAATAACCTGCCTTTATTCGTTCCTATCACAACCTGCCCATTCCACTCACCGAGTGAGACAGCCAGCTGATCATCGGGTAGCTCATGCCAGGTGATGGCATAATCCTGCTGCATGATGCCGATTCCCTGGCTGTTTCCTGCAATAAATAGCTGCCCGTCATTTTGCCTTTTGGCATCCATAATGCGGTAGTTATTATTAGCATTGTTGTAGAGCAGTTCTCCTCCTGCCTTCTGCTGCCATCGATAGTCCTTGAGAATATTAATTCCCAGGTTATTGCCAAGCAATACAGCACCGGAGTCTATCTGGAAAATGGTAGAGATTTCACTATCTGGCAAACCAACTACCTTGTCCATGGTGGCAAATCGCAGGCTGTTCAGCAGGGCTACACCGCGTAAAGTAGTGAACCAAAGGTTTTGTTCATTATCTTCCAGCAGGGCAGTGGGTGTGGTGGCAGCAAAGGAATTGGTAAGGCGGAAGGGTTCCAGAAAACCAGTACTGGGATTGATCAGGAAAAGGGAATTACCAATCTGAAAAACCAGTAGTCCAGCCTGCGTAGCAATAATGTTGTAGTTGTAAGCGGGTACAAAGGGTGCATCTTTTGGGAACAAAGAATCGACCAAAAAACGCAGGCGGTTATTATTCCACTCAGCTACCCAATTGTTCCCTAACAGGTAAAGTTTTTCTCCGTCTGCCGAGGTGGTAGCCGATAAAATAACCTTATCCTCTAATAAAGTTGGCCAGAGCTGCTGAAATTTACCGGTATTGGGATGTAAACTGTAAAGGCCCTGGGTTGTAGAAACTACCAGTGCATTTTTATAGTAAACCAGCTTGGTTAGTTCCGATGGCCTGATGCTTTCAGGTAATTTTTGCTTTTGCCACTTTCCTGTAGAGTTTTTATAGATCCATAAATACTCCTCTATTTGAAGCACAATTTGTAACTGTGCACCATTTTTTAGTACTGCTGCATTAAATGCACGCTGCCCGCCTTTTATGGACTTAATCGGAAAGTTGGCCAGTTCAGTAATTGAATCCCGGTGATAAAGGCGCACCGCCATAGAAGTTCTGGTCTGCAATCCCAGTTGGATCATGCTGTCTCCCGGCAGACTTACCAGCATACTTCTGTGGTAAAAGGGAAAGTCTGCTGAACCCGGAACCTGTTTCCAGCGTACGCCATCGAAAGTGCTGATACCCTTGGAGGTGCCAAACCACATTTCGCCTCTGCTATGCTGTGCGGTAGCAAAAATGTGGTTTGAGAGCAGTCCATTATCTTCGTAGAAGGTTCGGGCTGCAAATGTTTTTATAGTTTGCTGCTGGCTAAAGCCATTTGTGAATACAAACAGCAGAAATAGGAATAACCATATCTGGCTTAGCCTTGACATTGGTATAACAGGGGCTTCAGTTCTAATGGTGATTTTCTCAAAATATTATAATTCTACCACTTTGCCACGTGTTAATTGTCAAAGTACCCATATGCTTCGTAATGTTTAATATAGAAAGCAATGCCTGAAAGGGTATGGTTCCTGAATAATTCAAAGTGAAAGCGCTGTGAACTTTGATTTAATCAAGCTATTGTGAAATAAGTTCATGCCACGGCATGAAAATTATATTCATTGAATATGTAAGCTTAGTTGATTGTTTTCTCTGCGGAAGAAGTGTTATTACAAAACTTTTATAAAATGATGATGCCATAAAAGGCCTGCTCGGGCAGCATTTCCAGAGGTAAAATACCTTCTTCAGATGCTGTGCCGCAGCACTAAATCCCCTTTTTATCCTTTTTCTATTGCACCACCCCGGATAGTGTCCACAATCTCGGGATCCAGCAGTGTACTGGTATCTCCCAGGTTGTCAGTCTCGCCGGCAGCAATTTTTCTCAGGATCCTGCGCATAATTTTACCACTTCTGGTTTTAGGTAATCCCGGCACAATTTGCACAGTATCCGGCCGGGCAATCTTTCCAATAAGCTTGCTGACCAGCTCGTCTACTTCCGTACGCAGCTGTTCATCTGCGGGAGCGTCTGGTGTGCAGATTACATAAGCATAAATACCCTGGCCTTTGATGGCGTGCGGATACCCAACAACCGCCGACTCTGCGATGAAAGGATGTTCGTTGATGGCATTTTCAATTTCTGCAGTGCCAAAACGGTGGCCCGATACATTTATGACATCGTCTACGCGACCGTTGATCCGGTAAAATCCTTCATCGTCGCGGCGTGCGCCATCACCGGTAAAATAATAACCGGGGTAGGTGGAGAAGTAAGTTTGCCGGCAGCGTTCGTGGTCGCCCCAGGTGGTGCGCAACATGCTGGGCCATGGAAATTTAATGCACAGGTTACCTTCTACACCATTGCCCGCAATTTCTTTACCATCGGTATCTAACAGTACAGGTTGTACACCTGGCAGGGGCAGGGTAGCAAAGGCAGGTTTAAGGGGCGTAAGACCCGCCAGCGGAGAAATCATGATTCCGCCGGTTTCTGTTTGCCACCAGGTGTCTACAATAGGGCAGTGGCCCTTGCCTACATAATAATGGTACCACTCCCAGGCTTCTTCATTGATGGGCTCACCCACGCTGCCCAGCACCTTGAGGCTGTGCAGTCTATGCCGTTCTACAGGGGCAGGCCCGGCTGCCATCAGCGACCGTATGGCAGTGGGGGCTGTATAAAAAATGTTTACCTGATGTTTGTCTACCACTTCCCAGAAGCGTCCGTTGTCGGGCCAGGTGGGAATACCCTCAAACATGAGCGTGGTAGCACCGGCCAGCAGCGGACCGTAAACAATGTAACTGTGGCCTGTGATCCAGCCCACATCGGCCGTGCACCAGTAAACATCGTCCTCGTCATACTGAAAAACATTGCGGAAAGTATATTCAGTATAAACCATATAACCGCCACAGGTATGCACTACGCCTTTGGGCTTTCCTGTAGAACCACTGGTGTAGAGTATAAATAGCGTATCTTCACTATCCATGACCTCTACTGCGCAACGGGATTCGGCCTTGCGCATTTCACTCTCCAGCCAGAGGTCACGACCGTTTTTCATTTCTACCTGGTTGCCCAGCCGTTTAGCCACCAGTACCTTTTTTACAGTTGGGCACTCCAGTAAAGCCTCATCAACCACAGGCTTAACGGCAATCTCTTTGTTGCCACGGTACATGCCATCTGAGGTGATAACCATTTTGCATGCGGCATCATTGATGCGGTCGGCAATAGACTTGCTGGAAAAACCTGCAAATACGACTGAATGGATGGCGCCAATTCTGGCACAGGCCAGCAGTGATATTGCCAGCTCGGGGATCATGGGCAGATAGATGCACACCCGATCTCCCTTTTTGATGCCATTGTTGCGCAACACATTTGCGAAGCGACAAACCCGCTGGTGCAAATCCCGGTAGCTGATCTTCTGAGCTGGTTCGGCAGGATTATTGGATTCCCAGATGATGGCTGTTTTATCACCACGCTCTGTCAGATGTCTGTCCAGGCAATTTTCTGTAATATTTAACTGACCACCTACAAACCATTTGATATTGGGTTCGCTGAAATCCCATTCCAGCACCTTTTCCCAAGGCTTGCGCCAGGTGAATTTTGCGGCCAGATCTGCCCAAAATTGTTCAGGCTGCGCAACGCTCTTCTCATAAGCTTCTTTATATTCCTGGAATGAATGAATACGGCTATGCATAATACAATCTGGTCTGAAGTAAAAAATTTAAATGGGCTGTATTGCTGAATACCGGTTTCGGTGCAGGTGAACAAGAATAACCGGCTGTCAGCGACAGCTTCTCCAAACATCAATATAGTGCTTTTTGGTTTTTTGCAGTAGCAGTAAGCACGGTTTTGTAGCATTTACACAGGAGCTTTGTACATTTTAGACTGCTAACCATTTTAACCCTTGCTCTTTTCTTGATTTAATGTGTTGCTCCGCCAGCACCTCTCGGATAGCGAATATCTTCTACCAGCTCCTGTACATGCAGGGGCGGGGCGGGTGTTACCTTCATCACCAGAAAAGACACCAGAAAATTAATGATCATTCCCAGGGTGCCAATACCCTCCGGTGATATGCCCCACCACCATTTTGCCGGAGCTACGGCCTCCGCACTGAGGCCAAAAAGCACCTGCCCAAACTTAAAATAAATAATGTAGGCAAGGGTAAACAGCAGGCCAGTCACCATGCCGGCAATGGCGCCTTCTTTGTTCATGCGCGTGCTGAAAATACCCAGAATAATGGCAGGGAAAAAGCTGGAAGCAGCCAGGCCAAAAGCAAAAGCGACCACTTCTGCCACAAAGCCCGGAGGGTTTATGCCAAAATAACCTGCAATGAGCACGGCTACCGCCGCTGAGGTGCGTGCAGCCCACAATTCGCCCCGCTCGCTGATGTTGGGATTTACCATTTTCTTGATAAAGTCATGGCTCACCGAGGCAGAGATCACCAGCAGCAAACCTGCAGCTGTAGAGAGGGCTGCCGCCAGTCCACCTGCGGCTACCAGTGCAACAACCCAGTTGGGCAGCTGGGCAATTTCCGGATTGGCCAGCACCATGATGTCTTTGTCAATGGTGAGCTCATTGGTGGCAGCATCCTGCACATAATGGATCCGGCCATCGCCATTTTTATCCTCAAATTTTATCAGGCCTGTGGTTTCCCACTTGGTAAACCACTCCGGCACGCGGGCATATTCTGCCTCACGCACCGTTTCTATCAGGTTGGTGCGTGCAAAGGCAGCCACAGCAGGTGCGGTGGTATAGAGGATAGCAATAAAGATCAGTGCATAGCCTGCAGAGAGCCGGGCATCCTTTACCTTGGGCACGGTAAAAAAACGCACAATTACATGGGGAAGCCCTGCTGTACCCACCATCAGAGCGGCCGTGATGAAGAATACATCCATCATGGATTTCGAGCCACTGGAGTAGGCGGTAAACCCAAGCTCCTGGTGCAGCCCATCCAGTTTATCCAGCAGATAGGTGCCATCTTCCAGGGTACTGCCGAAGCCCAGCTGCGGAATGGCATTACCCGTCATCATCAGCGAGATAAAAATGGCAGGAACCATAAAAGCAAAAATGAGCACGCAGTACTGGGCCACCTGTGTGTAGGTGATGCCCTTCATGCCGCCAAGGGTAGCGTAAAAGAAAACAATGAGCATGCCAATGGCTACGCCTACATTTACCTCAACCTCGAGGAAGCGTGAAAAAACAACGCCAACCCCGCGCATCTGGCCAGCCACATAGGTAAAGCTGATGAAAAGTGCACAAATTACCGCTACCTGCCGGGCTGCCTGGGAATAGTAGCGGTCGCCTACAAAATCCGGTACGGTAAATTTACCAAACTTGCGCAGGTAGGGTGCCAGCAACAGGGCTAGTAGCACATAGCCACCCGTCCAGCCCATGAGGTATACGGCTCCATCATAGCCCATAAAAGAAATAAGGCCGGCCATGGAAATAAACGAAGCGGCCGACATCCAGTCGGCTGCGGTGGCCATGCCATTGGCCAGGGGAGAAACTCCACCGCCAGCTACATAAAATTCTTTGGTAGAACCGGCACGCGACCAGATGGCAATGCCAATATAGAGGGCAAAAGTGAAGCCTACAATCAGGTAGGTCCAGGTTTGAACGTCCATGCTTTTAGCTATTTAACTTGGGTGGGTTGGGTTTCTGGCGCTGTAAGCGATTTCGCCAGGAGGCTTTGGGTGCTGCCGGAAGCTCTTCTTCGTCTACATCCCATTCCTTATCCAGCCTGTTCATTAGCCATACATAAACAAAAATGATGATCACAAACACATAAATAGAACCCTGCTGGGCAAACCAGAAGCCAAGCTTAAAACCGCCAATCCGGATGTTGTTCAGGGGTTCTGCCAAAAGAATGCCAAAGCCATAGGAAACAATAAACCAAATGGTAAGCAGGCTCAGTACATAGGTGATGTTTTTACGCCAGTATCCTTTTAAATCTCTCCTTTGCATAGGGTGTGCGGTATTAGCATCGATAATATATGGAATTGTAGGTATAGTTTCTTTCTATTACCGGAGCTATTGCAGAGAATAGTTAAAAAAAGAGGCATAACCCCAGGGCTGGATTGTGTTTAGTGTGCTGCAGGAATCATAACAGTAAAATCTTTTCTTATTTTTGTTTTGATCAGCAGAACAAGAAAGTTCGTTATCAATTTTATTAGGTAGTATACAAATAGTAGTAGAAACTGCTCTAATCGCGAATGCATGGACTATAAAGATTACTATAAAGTACTAGGTGTAGCCAAAGGTTCAACGCAGGAAGATATCAAGAAAGCCTACCGTAAGCTGGCAGTAAAGTTTCATCCTGACAAGAACAAGGGAGATAAAGCCGCTGAGGAAAAATTCAAGGAGATCAGCGAAGCTTATAATGTCCTGAGCGATCCTGATAAGCGCAGACAATACGATGAATTAGGCAGCAACTGGAACCGGTATCAGCAGACCGGCGGGCCCGGTGGTTTTAACTGGGCAGAATATGCCCGGCAGCAGGGGGGGCGTCAGTACAGGGCCTACGACTTTAGCGATGTATTTGAAGGGGGTGCCGATAGCGGCAGTGGTGGTGGCAGAAGAGGTGGGTTTTCGGATTTCTTCCAGAATTTCTTTGGCGGCGGGTTCGAAGGTGGCAGCCGCCAGCATGCTGCCAACAAAGGCACCGACCTTAAGGCAGAAATGGAAATTAGCCTGCAGGATGCCTACGAAGGAGCAACCCATATGTTCAACCTGGACGGGCAGCAGCTGCGCATCAGGCTCAAGCCGGGTATAGAGGATAAGCAGACCCTTAAGCTGGTAGGAAAAGGAGCTCCCGGCCTGAGTGGCGGCGAGGCCGGCGACCTGTATTTAACCATACATGTTGCCAAACATCCGGACTTTGAACGCAAGGGGGATGATCTGTATGTGACCGCCAAAGTAGATCTGTATACTGCTATGTTGGGGGGTAAAGCAAATATTATGACACTTTCCGGCCCGGTAAACATGCAGCTGCCGGAAGCCACACAAAATGGCAAGGTATTGCGCCTGCGCGAAAAAGGCATGCCCCGTTATAACAAGTCGGGCCAGTTTGGTGATTTATATGTGACGGTACAGGTGGAGCTTCCGGGCAAGCTCAGTCCAGAGGAAAAACAACTGTTCGAAAAGCTAAGAAGCCTAAATGAGCATAAATATGCTGGTACAACTTGAAACAGATCAATTTAGCAATCCGCATTTTATAGATTTTCTCCATAGTCTGCAGGAGAGCAAGCTGCGCTATTATGCCAGTGAACTCCAGAAGATACTAAATTTTACCTCGCTTAGCCCGCTGGAAGATGCACTGATGCGGGCCATGAATGTTTGCCGCCTGCAGCAACTGGACCTGGCTGAACATTTTAAACCCATTTACCGGTGCGAAGAGACTGGTGTGGTAAAAGACTGGAAACTCTCGCCCCTGGCCTGGTGCCTGGTGATGATCAATGCAGACCCGGCAAATCCGGAAGTAGCCCGTATGCAGCTAGCCCTGATTGTAAAAGGGTTTGATGGCGTAAAGTAAGGGCCTGTTCAGTAGCCGGGTGACAGTCTGGACCATGATTTGCCAATTGCTTATAGATAGCTTTCAATAAAAAAGGTTTGTCCGTTACGGACAAACCTTTTTTATTAACTCAAACGCTGGCACTAGAAGGCATAACGAATGCTCAAGGCTCCATCGCCATAATGTTTGCTGTAGCCATAAAGATCTACCGAGGGCTTAATGTCCAGGCTAATGGTGAAAGGCGCTTCTTCAAAATGATATTCCATGCCTACTATCCCGTCAATGCCTAATGTTGCCCTGTTTTCGTCGCAGCTATAGGATTTGCCATTGTCCATGTAGCCTCCGTCGAAGCAGTCACCATTGTTCCAGTATTTGCCTTTGTACATGCCGGCATGTCCGCCAACGCCCCAGAACCAGAAGAAGCCCTCATGGCCAACCGGGCGCTCCATTAAATATAGTGCCGTGAGGCGGCCGCCAGGATGCTGATAGGCTGTGCTCAGGATAAGTTCGACAGCCTGATTGCTTTTGTAAAAGTGTTTAGCGCTAAGGCCAAATTCTTCGTTGCCAAAGCGCAGGCCATTGGCTGTTGTATAGGAAACTCC
>JASLAE010000172.1 GCA_030147305.1 Cesiribacter sp. | reverse complement strand
AGATAATTTTGGCAACATCCATTCAAGTATTATCAATCCAACAGGGACTTGCAGGTGCTAGTTCCTACCTGTAAGTTATAGGTGAAGGCCAATGCCTCTACCACCATACCTACATACCAGAGACCCTTAAGGCCGATGAGTGTATTTAAAAAAAATACAACGTGCAGGGCAAAGCATTTGTGTTACTGCTGCTATGAAATTAAAATATGGATCATAATAGTTTAATTACACTTCATCTTTATCCTTTATAAGTGGTAATACGCTCAAAGCTATTTATCCTTTTATATAATTAGTCTTTAAATGTAACTGCTGTTTTATTCCATAACCCCTTTGAATACACTTTTTGAATTTTGTACAAATATTAAATATCCTTTTCTGGAGAAGGCGTACGATCAAAAGCTGCATAAATAAAAATCCCTCCAAAGGCAGACCATACCGGGCTTAACTTGTTAAAGTATTCATCGCCATACCACAGCGAAAACACCGTAACTACCAGCAGCAGTATCACCTGTGCACTGTTGATACGCTTCAGGAAAAGGGGCGAGACTGTGGCATCATCATGACTTTGCACCTGTTTCATTTTTCTGGCAAAAAGGGCAAAGCCTGTTGCCAAAGTAATGATAAGTATATTTATATAAATTGAAAGTGTTGCAGGCATGCTGTATCGGGTGTTCAGGTACACAGAATAGGTTGTGGCCAGTGCCAGCAATAGGGCAATGTATTTATGCCAGGGTTGTGGTTGGGGCAGGCGGCTGTTTAGCCAAAAAGCTGCTGTAGCGAATACGCCTGCCGAAAGATTACCCTGGTAAAGCAGCCAGGCTGTAAAAATAATTAATAGCAGTACGTCTGGGATTCTGGCGTCTATGCCTGTGGTACGGGTCAGGAGCCGAAGTGCCAGCAACATAAAGAACAGCATCTGCAAATCAGGATCGGGCAAAAAGAAGAGTACAACAGAAGTTATGCCTACAACGACAAATGCTGCCCATGGCGCATCCGGATGCAGCTCCCGGACGATTGCCCAGTTAATGAAAATTACCAGCGCAATACGAAAGCCGTATAGGGCTGCATTTGGTAAATAATTTTCGATGTTCAGGTAGTAGCTACCCCCGGCAAACAGAAAGGCTGCTACCATACACAGCAGAATCAGTCTGTTGCTGAGCAATTGCAGGGACAGTGGGCGCCAAAGGCCAGACCAGGTATATAATGGGTGCATGGCTGGTAAAATAGCCAGAGGAAATGTGATGGCAAAATCTAATTGATAAGATCAGCACAGAACCGGCTGCTGCTTATTATTGTTTAACTAATATATTTAAAGCCTTTACATGCCGAAATTAAAGCATCAGCGCACCCGAACACTCACCATTAAAGCAAATGACCGATCTTCTGATTTTGTAACGCCAAATTTTATCTATGGCTGTCTGGGTGGCTGCCGCAATTCCTATTGCTATGTAATGCGCTATAACTACGATACCATTTTTATTAATGATAATGGTGCGGAAATCCTGGCAAAGCTGGACAAACAGCTGGAGGGGCTGGCGTTTCCAAAACCAGTTAACCAGGTAGACCCCCTTTACTGGACATACGATATTGGCTGTTCTACGGACATTAGTCTCCACTGGAAGCATTATCACTGGCCTGCAGTTTTTGATTTTTTTAAAAATCACCCCAAAGCCAAAGCTACTTTTGCCACCAAATATGTAAACAACTCCATGCTGGAGTATCAGGCTGATAAAAAGATTAGAATAAGATTTAGCATCATGCCGCAAAAATTAAGTAGCCAGATAGAGCCAAACACCTCCTCCATTGCAGAGCGGCTAAATGCTATTGAATTGTTTGCAGCTGCAGGTTATGAGGTGCACCTGAATTTTTCTCCCATCGTGGTGTACGAAGGCTGGCTGGATGATTACAGGCAATTGTTTGAACAAGTTGCAGAAGCTGTGCCCCAGGCCTTGCATACGGAAGTAGCGGCAGAATGTATTTTTCTTACGCACAATGCCTGGCAGCATCAGCGTAACCTGGAGAAGGGGCTACTGGCGAGTGAGGCCCTGTTATGGCAGCCCGAAATGCAGGAGGCTAAACGCAGCCAGTATGGAAGCGATGCAGTACGTTACCAGGCTGGTTTAAAACGCGGTTTTATACAGGAATGGCAGGCACAGCACCAGCAAATCATTCCCTGGAATACCATCCGCTATATCTTCTAATGCACCCACCTTCTACAATGCAGTTCATTACCATAGCTAAACCTGCTGCGGTGTTTTTGTCGCAACCCTGTTAGCTGTTTACCAGTTAAATTATTTAGTAATGATTATTTAGACTTAAAATTTTATAGATATGGGTAATAGCAACACAGGCAGAGATAAGCACGTGAATGAAAAAGAAGTGAAGAGCGGTGAGCTGCGTGATGACTTTAATCCTAATGTAAAAGGAGAGAAGGCACCAAACGTACGTACCGAAAACATGGGAACCGCAGAAGTGCCAGCCACCAGGCAGAAAAGCATTTCACCCAAAGGTAAAAAAGCGGACCAGGACGGGGACGCAACCTGATAAAATTAAACTTAGCAGTATTAATAGCTGGCCTGTTAAATCCTGTAGCCCCTTACTCGTGAGAAACCAGTAAAGGAACAGGGGTTTGACGGGCCAGTTTTTTTGTGTGGCTGCTATGGAACAAGCCTTCTATCAGTCCATAATGATGGGAAACTGCCACCAACCAGTCAGGTCTTTGCTGATTTGTAAAAGACAGAATAGCGTCTTCTGCATCGTCTGCCTCTAATAAGACCAGGCTGGGATTTAAGCTTGCAAAGATAGCTTGTAGGTTGTTGTATTCATCTTTCTGTTTATCCTCTGCCTCTTCGCCTGCTTTATGCACATGCAGCAAGGTAAGCCTGGGACCGAAATCCTGAAGTATCTCTGCCAGGTTCTGCAAAGGTTCATTTTTGTCCATAGGTTTAAGGTCAGTGGCAAAAGCTACGTTTTTGGGTGATTTATAAGGAGTGCCTTCAGGAATTAATAGTACGGGTGCTTTTGCCCGGCGGATGGCGTGGGTATATAGTTCACCAAAGAACTGTTCAAGGTCGCCGGTGTGGTGGGTGCCCATGATCACCAGGTCAATGCTATTTTCCCGTATGGTCTCATTGATATCTTCCATACCGGGTCCCGGGTGCACATGTGTTTGGTAAGCAATGCCAGCCTGGGCCAAATTGCGCTGCTCCAGTAGCTGCATCTCTTCTATTGCCCGCTGCCGCGACTGCTCCAGCCAGATGGCCTGGTCAGCCAAATAGTCAGTTTCAATGGTGTTAATAGGAATATAATAACTATTCAATACATGTAGAGTCGCCTGAACATCTTTAGCAAGCCCTATTGCATAATGTAAAGTGGTACTGGCTTGATCTGAATAGTCGGTGGGCAGCAGCAGATTGCGTAGTCTCATATGCTGAAAGTTTATCTTATTAATAAAGTAGCCCAAGGGTTCAAATGTTTTACCAGGCAGGGGCAAATTCTTCCGATTTTGGTGATGGCTCGAAATTATTATCCATTTAGCAGGCAATGCTAAATTTTTTAGGACAAAACCGTGTTTTATCCTAAATTCGCGCAGGCATGTATGCAGTTATAGATATAGAAACTACCGGGGGAGGAATTCGCTGGAGCCGGATTACGGAAATCGCCATTTATGTACACGATGGTGTTCAGTTATTGGAGAGTTTTAGCACACTGGTTAATCCCGGTATGCACATCCCTTCTTTTATCAGCCAGTTAACTGGTATAACCGATGAGATGGTGCAGGATGCGCCCCTTTTCGAGGATATTGCTCCCAAAATTGAAGCGCTCACCCGCAATTGCATATTCGTAGCCCATAATGTGCAATTCGATTATAATTTCATCCGGCACGAATTTGCCCGGATAGGTGTGCCCTACGAGCGTGACCGACTCTGCACTGTACGACTAAGCCGCCACTTTTTACCTGGCAAAACCAGTTACAGCCTGGGCCGCCTGTGCGACGAAATTGGTATTAACATTAACGCCCGGCATCGTGCAGCCGGCGACGCCGAAGCTACTGTAAAGCTGCTTGAAATGATGGTACAACAGGCAGGTACTACTTCCATTAATGCTTTTGTTGCCTCCGGCAGTCCTTATGAACAGTTCAACCGACAACTCAAAAGCATCAAGCTCGAGGATGTACCCCAAACAGCTGGTGTGCTCTATCTGGAGGATGTAGCGGGAGATGTTTGGGGTACATCCTCGAGCTTGATGCGTTTGAGTTGTCGGTTGAACTGTTCATAAGGACTGCCTGATGCAACAAAAGCATTAATGGAAGTAGTACCTGCCT
>JASLAE010000059.1 GCA_030147305.1 Cesiribacter sp. | reverse complement strand
ATCTCCCACCTGCTGTTTTGCTGCGCAAGTACAGGTATTAGTACAAACAGCCAAAGCATGAATGAGCCTAGCATAATTTTGGAGGCAGCATAAAAAAGGGTGTGCAGCATTGATTATAATATTGAAAAGGATTGCTTCGGGGATTGACTATGACAGGATGGATAGTAGCATAATCGGTACCCGGAGGTATTTCCGGCACCGGCCATTCCTGCCCTTAAAACAAAAGCTTTAGGGCAGCCTTTCTGTGTTGGCTCATTTGATAAACTTCGCCAATCTTTCATCTAGATGCTTTATCAGGATGAAATCTATACAGCATGCTGAGACATTTCTTTATACAGGCTAAGACAGATCAATTAATTTTTCCATTGTAATGCATTTACATGCTGGCCAATTTTTTTGCCTTCCTCAATGCCTACCACATTATCTTGTTCTGTATGAATGCCGCCCAGTATACGGCTGTACGCACATTCATGAGCGGCTTCCCAGAAACTATTAAAACTTCTGGCTGGGTATACCATATCTACAAACCTATAATCATCATAGCGACGGTATCCTTCATGGACTTTATCAGTGAATGAAAAATTATCACCAAAAACATCGGTTAGTACCTCTGCTGCTGCCGCTATTTGTGTAGAATGACCCGAGGGAAATGAAGGAAAAGGGGGCTCCGGCCAGAATTGTGTCCAATAAGGATCAATGTTAGCTTTTACAAAAGTGGAAGGCCGTTCATTGAAATACGTAAATTTTGCCTGCCAGCAATTGACAAAGGCATCTGCCACAGCCATGCCTGTTTTTGCATACGCTTCCGCAGCTTTTGTGAGAGGGACATTGCTCTTTTTTATGGCAATGCTTGCAAGATGATAAGAGTGCCCGGGTGGAGAAAATGTTTCAGTAGGGTCATCACCCCACCAGCCTGCTATTTCTTTTTCTTCCATTGTCAGGGTCTTATCCTTATCATACACAGCTTTGTACTGTTTGTAATAATCAGAATCAGGGTTTGTTGAATAAGGAAGCATTTCCGGCACCGGCATACTGCTGTTGGCTGGTACAAACCTACGGTTATTCCCCCACTGTGGATGCATTGGGTAAAAAGTAAACATCTGACCAGCAACAGGCGGCACCCAATAGGAAGGACCTGAAGGGAATTGAGAATTAGGAAAAACACTATTTTCAGTATAAGCCTGGTGTCCACCATCTGTCTTCGACCATTCATAAATGGCCATAGCAACATCTTCTCCCCATTTCACTGATCTTGTTGTTACATCTCCGGGCATATGAATTGATTTTTTCTGATGAATGGCATTCGAAAGAGAATCTATCCTTTCATGAATAAAACGGTGGGAATTTTCAGGAGTAGGATATAACATTTTTAGCAAAGTACGTTGACTAGCGTTCAAGGCAATTAGCCAGTGATAATCTTCAGCAGGGTCTGGAACAGGAAGTGTTAGTCCATTCAACTGACCGCTCATAGAGCGATAGGCTGGATCCCCATGAACGATAGCTTCATACATGGCAAGTCCTAAATAACCCAGCGAACGTGAAGCATAGGTTGGTGTGTTACGAGCCGAAAACCTAATCGTATACAGGCTCATGTCTGCCCATTTTACAGCTACTTCGGCATCTTCATCTTGTAAACTGGGAATTTCGGCTATAAAGTCTTCCTCTTTTTCGCATGAGCTCAACAGCATCATGGCCGTCAGCAAAAACAGAAGATAAAAGTTTGAGAAAAGCACATGTATATTTTTCATAACCAATGGTTGAAAATCCATTCTTCTGCAGGTAACTGTTATTGATCTATTGGTCATCTACTTTGCTTTAATTATCATACAACTTCATGTATTCCTGTAAAACAACCGTATCGCCCGGCAACAGCAGTTTGTAAAAGTTAGGATCAATGAAATTCTGGATATTTTTAATTTGATTGGAATAATTTGCGTAATGTTTGTAAGCAAGAATCAAGGGCGCTTTGGGCTTCCCAGCTTCTTTCGTTAAGATAACTTGGGAATGATAGGTAAAACAAAAACCATAACTATTTCCAGAACTCACCAGATATTCACTCAAAACAACAGGTTTATGCATGCCAATATGATAGTCTAAACTTTTTGTATATACATCATCATATATAAAACCTTTTAAAGTATCACTGGATGTCAACTTTAAAAATGATTCTGTTGAATTAATTTCATAATTTATAGTTCTATCCTCGCTACCAATTGTAGCCCTTTTACTAGTATGTACTATAATAGAATCGATAGAAGATCGGGTATTATTTAAGTAGTTAATTCTACTATCAAATTCAAGGGAAGAATATAACTCAAACTGTTCAATGAGGGAGTCGATTTTAATTTCACCAGCCTGTGTAAATACTCTTATACTACCCGCTTCTTCAATGCCTGTTCTATAGTATTCACCAACTTCAAGTTGTATAGGTTTAGGTTCTTTATCGCAGGAAGAAAATAAGATCACAAACACAGCGACCCGTGATAATTGATTTATTATTTTCATCTATGTAGGGTTGAATACTATTCTAAAACTATTACAATTATCAGTAACAACATAAAAATGTATGCATTTTAGTTCTGAATTAACAGCTTGATACTGGATTTTTTATGGTGCGCATCATTGAAAATAACATGGTATACGCCATTGGGCAGCACTGGCAGTGTAATCTGTTTTTGGCCAGTTCGAAGGTTTTTTTCCGTGTGTACAATTCTTCCCATAGTATCATATACCTGCAGTAAATTCACGGATTTTATATGATCAGGGATCTCCAAAATAACTGTACCCTTTGTTGGATTAGGATATAACTTTATCGTTGATAGGTTTTCATCATTGATGCCTGTTACTACTGTTGGTTCATTCGTGTTCAGCACCATGTACATGGTATTAGCCGGGAGCGCCAGGATGATATGATCAGCATGTCTTTCAACGTATATCTCCCTGTTAATATAGCCTGACTGGTCAAGCAGATAGGCAGAGCGGATAAGGGTGTTCTTTAGTTTTATCTTCACCTCTGTATTTTGCCCCAGCCAGGGCATTTTTCCTGTATTGGTAATTTCAAAGCCGTCTTGCTCCTGGCCATTTACAGTTATCTTAACAGGCTTCTCCTGCCAGTTAGTAGGCCGGTACACCGTTCCCACCTGTACCAGTATTTGTTCCGAGCTGCTTAGGGGCAGATCATCCATCGAGACAACACTGATGGCTGCATAGGGATTTGTTGACGTAATGGTGACATCTGCAAGCTCAACTGTAGGCGTGGTTTCCAGAAAACCGGTAACGCCTTGTGCTTTCGGGGCATTCATGGTGCAAAGGCCTTTCTCATAGTTCCACTTCAGTTGTCCGGTGGTGCTGGTAACGGTCTTGTTAGCGAAATCTAAAAGAGTACCCAGCTCCCCAGAAACACTGCTGTTGGCAGGGTTACCTCCATACTTTACCTCAACAGCACCGGCCAGATAAGCAATGGGTGCAACTTCTGTTTCTGTTGGGTCTGTTGAATTATCCCAACTATCCCGGTTAGGGTCAAAACCAGCCTCTTCCGTAATGAGTGGAATCTCTCTTTTCCAGATAGATTCCAGTGTTCTTTCTTCATGTACCACCGTAGCGCCAGAAGCAATATACCCTTTACGATACAGCAGGGCATTGGCAGGAAACATAGACAATTGGCCGGGAACGGATACGGTCCAGCGGTACATGGCTTTTTGATCGCCATTTGGTCCGATGTTAAACCATGGATAGTAAGGATCAGGATCCATTTTGTGGGAGCTTGGCGAAAACCAGAAAAATCCATCAATCCCTGTCAGAGACATATAGGCAGCAATTAGAAATGGCCCTTCTGCCTGGTATTTATGAGGCAGGTTCCAGCCGCTTTCCGTCACCAAAAAAGGCTTGTTGTCTACCTGTTTGATATTGATAGGGAATTTCGCGGGATTTTTCAGCACTGATTCTCCTACATACGTATGGCCCGGATCTATTCTCCATCCACTGTTTTCTCCCTGATGGAGCGGATCATAATAGCGGTTTACTGCCATC
>JASLAE010000011.1 GCA_030147305.1 Cesiribacter sp. | reverse complement strand
AGGTTTGCGGAGAAACCTTTGCCGCTGGAAGCACAGTTTTCTCCGGTCTTTGCACTCGGCGCAGTAGATTATAATGGAGATGGTTTAGAAGATCTGGTGTTGGGTGGAAATATAAATCAGGCCCGCCTCCGCTTTGGTAAGTATGATGCCAGCTATGGGGCCATTTTACAGAACGACGGGCAGGGCAATTTTACCTATGTACCGCAGGCTGCCGCTGGTCTGCTGCTAAAGGGTGATGTAAGGAGTATCCTCTACCTCAACAATACCCTTTTCTTTGGCATTAATCAGCAGGGTATAAAAGCTTATAAAATTAAAAAAAGTGGCCCGGTGCTTTAACCAGGTGTAGCCATGAAAACCAGGATGCTCTATACCTTTTTCCTGTTCCTGCTACTGGCTGCCTGCAAAGAACAGCAGGAAAAGCCTGTGGAGTTCAGCAGCCGGCAAATCAGTGAGGTTATTGCAAGAATGACGGACATTATGGTGCACGATGTCACCAATCCGCCACTGGCAAGCCGTTTCTTTTCCTATGCCTGTCTGGCAGGCTACGAGGTGGTGTCACAGCATGATAGCACCTACACCAGCATGTATGGTGTTCTGAACGGTTACCCTAAAATAACCAGGCCCGATACCATTACCGGCTATTCCTACCAGCTGAGTGCGCTCCTGGCCATGATGGAAACGGCCATGGAAATGCAGCCTTCCGGTGCCTTGCTGGCTATGTATCAGCAGCAATTCCTGGATTCCTGCCGCACAGCCGGTGTACCGGAGCAGCAAATCCAGCAGTCACTGCACTATGCCCAGGCAGTTAGCCAACAACTTCTGGCTTATGCCAAGGCCGATCACTACAACCGGATCAGCAATTATCCCAGGTATACACCCCGAACTGAAGAAGGAAGCTGGTATCCGACCCCACCGGGCTTTTTTGCACCGGTAGAGCCGTATTTTAACACCGTACGCTCCTTTACCCTGGATACCTGCACCCAATTCAAGCCTGCGCCACCCATTGCCTTCTCAACAGATAAGGATTCAGATTTCTTTAAACTTTTGAAGAAGACCCATGAGGCCGCCAGTAATTTATCGGAAGAACACCGACTCGTTGCTTCCTTCTGGGATTGTAACCCCTTTGCCCTTCAGGACAATGGTCATCTGTTGGTAGGGGCCAAAAAGATATCGCCCGGTGCACATTGGCTCGGTATTACCGGTATTGCCTGTCAGCAGAAAGGTGTAGCATTTGCAGCAGCCATGAAAATTAATACTGTTGTATCGGTTGCCCTGATGGATGGGTTTATTGCCTGCTGGGATGAAAAATTCAGGAGCAACCGCATTCGTCCGGAAACAGCCATCAGAAAATGGATAGATCCGGAATGGATGCCCCTGCTGCAAACACCCCCTTTTCCTGAATACCTGAGCGGACACTCTACCATTTCTTCTGCTGCAGCATTGGTACTGACGCACTATTTTGGTGAAAATTTTGCGTATACAGATACGGTTGAGGTGCGCTTTGGCCTTCCTGCACGTACATTCAGCTCTTTCAACGACGCAGCCATTGAAGCAGGAATGTCGCGTTTATATGGTGGCATTCATTATCTTGATGCAATTGACAATGGTCGTACACAGGGGCTGCAGGTAGGGGAATGGATTCTGAAAAAAATAGAACAGGCGCCAAAGCCTGAACTGGTTGCCCGGGGAAGGTAGTGGTGTTGCCGTTAAAAATACATGCCGATTAACAGCTACACCCAAGCCTACTGCTGAAGTCGTTGGGATTTTTATAAAATTGTTCAATTAAACTGGTATTCAGGTGACTTTTATGGTAAGTCGTGGTATGAACGTTCATCCCCCTAAAAAAAGACCCTTTCTGCTGCTACTACTGCTTCTGGTTATAGTAGGGGTTAAAGCGCAGCAACCTTCCGAAGACATTCGCTTAAACCAGCTGGGATTTTACCCCCAGGCAGAAAAGGTGGCTGTGGTAGTAGGAGAGAATGGCGGGGAGCAGTTTTTTATTAAAACGCCGGATCGCATCACCACCCTTTTTACAGGCAAATTATCTGCTGTAAAACCAGCTGAGTTTTCAAAGCGTAGTACCCGTGTTGCAGATTTTTCGGATTTTAAAAAAGCAGGAACCTTTGTGCTGGAGATACCAGGGGTTGGTCAATCCTATGCTTTCGAAATAAAACCGCAGGTGCACCGGGAGGTGGCTGCGGCAGCCATCAAAGGCTTTTACTTTCAGCGGGTTTCTACCGACCTGCCGCAGACCTATGCCGGCCAGTGGCAGCGTAAGGCGGGCCATCCCGATACCCAGGTGCAGGTGCACCCCTCAGCTGCCAGTGAACAACGTCCTGCGGGTACCATCATTGCCGGTCCAGGAGGCTGGTACGATGCCGGTGATTACAACAAGTATATTGTGAACAGTGGCATTACCATGGGTACCCTGTTAGCGGCCTACGAAGATTTTCCAGCTTATTTTAAAGATCAGGATCTTAATATTCCCGAAAGTGGTAATGCTGTGCCAGATCTGCTGGATGAGGTGCTGTGGAATTTGCGCTGGATGCTCACCATGCAGGACCATGATGGTGGTGTTTACCATAAACTAACTACCGCAGCCTTTGAGGGCATGGTGATGCCGGAAGATGGCCATGACCAGCGCTATGTGGTGCAAAAAGGAACGGCCGCAGCCCTTGATTTTGCTGCGGTTATGGCACAGGCAAGTCGCATTTATAAAGCGTATGATCAGGAATTTCCAGGTCTGGCAGATTCTTGCCTAACAGCAGCGACCAGGGCCTGGGAATGGGCGCAGCAGCACCCGGCGGTTGTGTATGACCAGGAGGCCATGAACCAGAAACACAAGCCTGAAGTAACTACGGGTGCTTATGGTGATAAAGAGTTTAAGGATGAATTTATCTGGGCGGCAGCAGAACTGTACATAACTACCCAAGAACAGGCCTATTATACAGCCGTAAAGATGTTGCCAGACCAGGAGATGCCGCTTCCCTCCTGGGCGCAGGTACGCCTTTTGGGCTATTATACCCTGCTCCGCCATAGTAAAGCGCTAACACCTGTTGCAAAAAAAGACCTGCCGGAATTGCAAAAACGCATGATTTCTTTTGCTGATCAGCTAATGGAGGGCGCTGCTCAAAGAGCATACCGGACCGTGATGGGCAAAACTGAAAAAGATTATATCTGGGGTAGTAGTGCTGTAGCGGCAAACCAGGGCATAGCCCTTTTACAAGCCTATAAGTTAACGAACGATCGAAAGTATCTGCAGGCTGCTTTAAGCAACCTGGATTATCTGTTGGGCAGAAATGCCACCGGCTATTCGTTTGTAACAGGTTATGGCGACAAACCCATCATGAACCCCCACCACCGGCCATCGGTAGCGGATGAGATAGCCGAACCGGTGCCAGGCCTGCTCTCGGGTGGCCCCAATGCCAATGCACCGCGGCAGGACAAATGTACTACCTATGCCTCTACCTTTGCAGATGAGACCTTTACCGATCATGACTGCTCCTATGCCTCCAACGAAATAGCCATCAACTGGAATGCGCCATTGGTGTACCTGGCGAATGGCCTGGAAGTATACTATCAAAAGCTGCGATAGCGCAGCGCTTATTAAGCATGATTTTTAAACTTTATATAAGAACTCAGAACAACCAAACAAATAATTTTTCGATCTAAAAGACAGCACGATCATCAAACCATGAAGTACCAACCAATTTTCTTGTCCCTTGCAATGCTGGCAGTGCAGGCTTGCAGTACACCGCAGCAGGCTGTCAGGCAGGACCCCGGCACAGCCGATACCACAGCTGCTCCTGCGCCAACAACTGCTGCCAGGCCACAGGACAGCATAGACAGCCTGATCTCCACCATGACCATTGAGGAAAAGGTAGGCCAGATGACGCAGGTAACCATAGACCTTATTCTGGATGATAACTCCACAACCGCTGTTAACCAGCAGAAGCTTCGCACTGCATTATTGGACAAGCATGTGGGTTCAATTCTAAACGTAAAAGGGCATGCCTATACGGCAGCAGAATGGAACCAGATCCTGACGGCGATACAGGATGTAGCAACCAAAGAAACCAGACTTAAAATACCTGTGATCTATGGCATTGATGCTATTCATGGGGCTAATTATATAGTAGGTTCTACTTTGTTTCCCCATAACATTGGCATGTCTGCTACCCGCAATCCGGAGCTGGTGCGCCAGGCAGCCAAAATAACGGCGGCAGAAACCAGGGCCGTGGGCATTCCCTGGAACTTCGACCCTGTGCTGGACATTGGACGCCAGCCTTTATGGCCCCGTTTTGAAGAAACTTTTGGGGAAGATGTGCTCCTGGTAAAGACCATGGGTACTGCGGCCATCAGGGGGTATGAAGAAGACGGACTTGAAAGTAACACGGCGGTAGCCTCCTGCATGAAGCACTTCCTGGGGTATTCACTGCCTGCTACCGGCAAAGACCGCACCCCCTCGTATATTCCTGAATCTATGCTGCGCGAGTATGTATTACCCCCTTTTAAAGCAGCAGTAGAGGCAGGTGTTTCTACCGTTATGATCAACTCAGGCGAAGTGAATGGTGTGCCTGTGCATGGCAGCAAATACTTTCTCACAGAGATCTTACGAAACGAGCTGGGATTCGAAGGCGTAGCAGTATCTGACTGGGAGGATGTTATTCGCCTGCATACCCGCCACCGGATTGCGGCAACGCCAAAAGAAGCTGTGCGTATTGCTGTAGAAGCTGGCGTAGACATGAGCATGGTGCCTACCGACTACTCCTTTTTCGATTACCTGGTTGAGCTGGTAAAAGAAGGGTCAATTTCTGAAGAAAGAATAAATGTATCGGTACGCCGAATTCTGTTGCTCAAGCAGAAGCTGGGCCTATTCGAAAACGCCTATCCAAGGCAGGAACTGTTAAGCCAGCTGCAGCAGGCCACCTACGACAGTGTAGCATACCAGGCTTCGCTGGAGAGCCTCACCCTGCTGAAAAACGAGAACCAGGTTTTACCGCTTAGCAAAAATGCACGGGTGCTTGTAGCAGGGCCAACGGCCAATTCTCTGGGTGCACTGCACAGCAGCTGGTCCTACATCTGGCAGGGCAGTGATGAAAGCCGCTATCCTGAAAAGGCAAAAACAGTACTGCAAGCGCTGCAGGCCAAACTGGGAAACAATAAAGTGATAAGCCGCGCCACCAACGACTTTACTGCTGCTGCAAACTACGATGTAAACCAGCTGAAGAAAGACGCACAGGGTGTGGATGCCATTATTCTTTGCCTGGGAGAGAAAGCTTATGCTGAAAGTCCTGGAGTGATTGACGACCTTACCCTGGATGCCAACCAGCTGGCCCTGGCCAAAGCTGCTGCAGAAACCGGCAAACCGGTGGTGCTGGTACTGCTGGAGGGCCGCCCGCGGGTCATCTCATCTATAGAGCCCGCCATGTCGGCAGTTTTATTAGGCTACCGGCCTTCAACCTATGGGGCACCTGCCATTGCCGATGTGCTGTTTGGCGATTATAACCCCAGTGGAGTGCTGGCCTTTACCTATCCACGGTATGTTGGGGATATTGTGTTCTATGACCGTAAGGGCACCGAGGAAATTCGCGAAGACCAGCCCAATACTTATGGCACCGGCGGCTTTAACCCACAGTGGACATTTGGTTCTGGCCTGAGCTATACCACTTTTGCAGTATCGGGCCTGCAGGTAAACAAAGAATCCCTGGCCATGGATGAAGCTGTAGAAGTATCGGTACGGGTGAAAAACACCGGCAGCCGCGCCGGGATGAAAGCAGTTGAGCTTTACAGCCGCGATCAGTATGCGAGCGTAACGCCAAGCGCAATGCGCTTAAGGGCATTTACCAAAGTAGCCCTGGCAGCTGGCGAAGAAAAAGAGGTGCGTTTTACCCTCACGCCCCAGGAGCTGGCTTTTGTAAATCAGGAAGGTGAGTGGGTAACAGAGCCCGGCGCTTTCGATCTGATGGTAGAGGACCAGAAAATTACAATCACTTACCAGGGCAATGATCTGGGGATGAAGTAAGCAGTAAGCATCAATAAGATCAAATAAAAAAGAGGTGCCGGCATGTAAAATGAGGCACCTCTTTTTTATAGCAATGCTGCAGCTGCTGGGGGCTGCGTCTGTAAATTATAAAAATGCCTGACAGGTGCTTTCGGTTCGGTAAGCATGCTGCCAGGCATTTGTTCGTTATTCACTGTTTAGGTATTTACTGCGTTAGATTGCCCGTGCTATTCAGCCTTGTGCTTTCCATTGCCATTCATACCGTTTCCATTGCTGCTTATAGCTGTCACGGCTGTACCGTTGAGTGCTTTGGGCTTACCATTGCCATTTAGTTTGAGCGGTGCCCGGTCTACCAGCTGCACTTTTTCTTTTGTTGGTGCCAGCTTCTTGAATAGCGTGAGCGCCTGCGCTACCACCTGGTCCATATTGTAGTAGCGGTAGGTTGCCAGGCGACCCACAAAATGAATACCCGGTGTTTCGTCTGCTAACTTTTTGTACTTGTTGTACAGTTCGGCATTCTCTGGCTTTGGTACAGGATAGTACGGATCGCCCTCTGCTTTGGGATACTCGTACACAATGCTGGTTTTGGGGTGCTGCTGTCCGGTCAGGTACTTGAATTCCGTGATCCGGGTATAGGGATGTTCATTTGGGTAATTCACGACCGGTGCAGGCTGATGTTGTGTTGCATCGAGTGTTTCATGCTTAAACTCCAGCGAACGATAGGGGAGCTTGCCGTATTTGAAATCAAAATACTCATCCACAGGTCCGGTATAGATCATCTCCTTAAATGGAATCACATCCAGAATCTCGTGGT
>JASLAE010000514.1 GCA_030147305.1 Cesiribacter sp. | reverse complement strand
GAGAATATTATTGCGGAACTGCATCTTGCCGCCGGCAATGAGGAGCAAGCCGATGCATTTGAGCAAAAGGCCGAGGCCCGCAAGGCTGCTATTAACAAATGGCTCTGGCATGCAGACCAGCAAACTTACGGTGATTACCATGTGGAGAAAAAGACCCTCACCAGCGTACTCTCCCTTGCCATGGCTTATCCCCTTTACTTTAACATTGCTACAGAAGCGCGGGCAGCGTCAGTTGCAAAACAGCTGGAAGACAAATTCCTGATGCCTGGTGGGCTGGTCACTACCCTTAATCGAACCGGGCAGCAGTGGGACTACCCAAATGGTTGGGCTCCCTTGCAATGGATTGCTATTGAAGGTTTACAGAATTATGGGCATGATTCTCTAAGCAGCCAAATTGCTACCCGTTGGCTTCGGCTAAACCGTAAGGTATTTGAAGAAACAGGCCGCATGATGGAAAAATATAATGTGGTGGACACCGCTCTTCAGGGGGGAGGTGGAGAATACCCGCTACAGGATGGTTTTGGCTGGACAAACGGCGTGGTGCTGGCCATTATGCGGGGAGAGTATAGCACCACTTTTCAAAGATAAGCGTTGACTTTACTTTGTCAAGGTTAGTGAGTACACCCGAAGCACCCTTTCCCGAAGATCAGGAGTTGTTAGACCTTTTTAAGGTTACAGAAAGTCGCAATTGGGCCTTCAACCTTCTGGTGCGCAAGTACAGTGAACGGGTATACCGACATTGCAGAAAAATGGTCATAGATCATGAAGATGCCAATGATCTGGTGCAGGAGATTTTCATAAAAGTGTATAACAGCCTGGATGATTTCAGACAAGCCTCCAGTCTTTTTACCTGGATCTATCGGATTGCCACCAATGAATGCCTGGCTTTTTTAAGGAAAAAAAGAAGACGCTACCTTTTTCTGCCATTTTCTGATTTTGCTTCAGTGCTATCAAATAAACTGGAAGATCAGCTTTCTCCAGATGCTGATGAAATACAAAAAAAGCTGCAGACAGCCATACTTCGCCTACCAGATAAACAACGGCTTGTCTTCAATCTGCGTTATTACGACGAGTTAACCTATGAGGCCATGTCAGAAATAACCGGCACTTCAGAAGGGGCTTTAAAGGCCAGCTATCATCTGGCTGTTAAAAAAATTGAAGAATTTTTGAAAGAAGATTAAACTTACGAAGAGATAATGTATCTAATCGACAATGAAAAGGATAAATCTCAGTGATTTGAAAAAGCAGGACCCCTTTCAGGTGCCGGAAGGTTACCTGGAAAACCTGCCGCAGATGATCCAACAGAAGCTTACCCATAAGCCTGATCATTACTGGCAAGGCTGGAGTAGTCTTATTACAATGCCGAGGGTATTGCCTGCCTTTTTTTTATTGCTTTTTATAATTTCCGCTGTTGTATTCTTTAACCGGAACACAAATTCGGAAGCCCCCGCTGCACAGGCTATTCTGGAGGCCACCCCCGAACAGGAGATTGTTACATATTTAACTGCCAGCGAGTATGTTAGCCTACAGGAACTTACTGAAAATGAGGTTGATCATGATTTGTATGCAGTAGAGCTTACGGCAGAAGATGCACTTGAAAATGAAATTATGCTAAACATAGAGTCCTATACATCTGAAGAACTATGGAAATAAAGAAGCATTTAGTAGTGATACTACTTCTCCTTGCCACTGTGGCGCCTTCGGCCTTTGCACAAAACAATACGGAAGATCAAAAACGCGAACAACATGAAAAAATAGAGGCTGCACGGATTGCCCATATAACCAGTAAACTGAATTTAAGTCCGGAACAGGCTCAAAAATTCTGGCCTGTTTATAATGAATTCTCGGGTAAGCGCGATGCCCTAAGGAAAAAGCATCGTGAAATCATGCATGCTGTACGTGCCAAAGAACCAACGGCTGCTGAGGCCCAGCAAGCCATAGACCATCACCTGAAAACCGAAAGGGAAGAAGCGGTGCTGGCAGAAGAATATTATGGTAACAAGTTCAAATCGGTACTTAATTCAGTGCAGATGCTAAAGCTTATGCAAGCGGAGTATGAATTTAAAAAAATGCTGCTGGAACGATTAAAAGACAAACATCCACATTGACGGGTACGCTTCATTATACCCTTACATTCCCTAAATCATTCTTTCAAAAGAACTTTTTGAAACAGGCCAAGTGTTGCTGATCATCGAAGATCAAAGCAACCATTTTTTTTGGTTTTTTAAACCAGCTTCCCTGTCAAGCCCTTGACTCACAACACATTTTCTATCTTGATAAATGACTCGTTTGACTAAGTAGCTGGTTTATAACCAATTAAATGCTACCTATTCAGCTTTAGGTACAAATAAGAACCAATAACTGCCAAAATGATGATACTGAAGATATAGTTTTACCCTATTGAATGATGGTAGTAAATTAAGGGTATATATAATCCGTTCTTTATGTTTCTAGAAATAAACACATTCGATTAGAGTCAGGCAACGTTGATAAAATGGCCTTACAATCGTCTAAGCAGATCATCTTAGACAATGCCTCATCCATTACTCCCCTTGCTGACAGAGATGCACAAGGCAATGAAGGTGTGCTGATCTAAATGGCAAACGGTGAAAGCCATGAGTACAGATGTGGCAATCTTCAGCAGCTTACAATGGCACTAGCTGGACAGGATAAAATGATGACGCTCTAAGCTCCCCTATTCCCGCCGAAAAATCGAAAGCCCCTCTATTTGAGGGGCTTTTGTCATTC
>JASLAE010000491.1 GCA_030147305.1 Cesiribacter sp. | reverse complement strand
GGTTTTGTACTCTCCCTCAGTGGTGGCGCCGACAGCAGTACCTGTGCCGTTTTGGTTTCTGAAATGGTAAAGCGTGGTTGCACCGATTTAGGCGTTGAAGGTTTTCTCAGAAAAGCAGGCTTCACCCAGCTTTGGGAAGAGGTAAGAGAGCAGAACCTTAAAGGTAGGGCACTGGAGCGTCAGATCGTGAACAGGGTGCTGGTCTGTGCTTACCAGGGCACTAGAAACTCATCAGTCGATACCCGCAATTCGGCCCGTAAACTTGCCGAAGATGTGGGCGCCACCTTCTATGACTGGAACATTGACGAAGAAGTGCAGTCTTACATTGGCAAAATTGAAAAAGCCATTGCCAGACCACTCACCTGGGAAAGAGACGATATCACGTTACAAAATATTCAGGCCCGAAGTCGTTCACCCATTATCTGGATGCTCGCCAACATCAACAATTCCCTGCTATTAACAACCAGTAATCGCAGTGAGGGGGATGTTGGATATGCCACCATGGACGGTGATACCAGTGGCAGCATTGCCCCCATTGGGGGTATTGACAAAAATTTTATTATTAACTGGTTAAAATGGGCACAGCAGGCTCTTGATTATCCGGGACTAGCGCCGGTAAACGGATTAAGTCCCAGTGCAGAATTAAGACCATTGGCCGAGACCCAAACAGATGAAGAAGACCTGATGCCTTACCATATTTTGGTCGCCATTGAAAGGCTCGCCGTCATGGAACGCTACTCGCCCCGCCAGACCTACCATATCTTAAAGCAACAGGATCTCACGACATCCGAAAAATTAAAATCCCATATTATAAAATTCTTCCAGCTTTGGAGCCGTAACCAGTGGAAAAGAGAACGTTATGCACCTGCCTTTCATCTCGATGATTTCAATGTGGACCCCAGATCTTGGTGCCGCTTTCCCATTTTGTCAGGGGGATATCGAGAAGAGTTACAGGAGTTAGAGGCAGTTGATTTGGATTAGCCAAAGAATACAAGAGCGTTGATGCTCAATAACGATAACTGCATAAAGCGCCGGCTACATTAATTAATCCCTGAAAGTTAATTTTGCAATTTCTGTGTCAGTTCAGAGTTCAATCCTTATGAAAGCTTCAGGGGTTTGTATGCTGCCTTCACAAGCCAGAACTCACAACCTACAACTCTCAACAAACAACCAAAAACTAATTTACCTATATTTGGCCCATTATGGATGTACTGCAGTTTATCGTCTGGGATCCGGACCCGGAATTATTTTCAATTTTAGGTATTGATGTACGCTGGTACGGGCTCTTGTTTGCATTAGGATTTCTTCTGGGGCAGCAGATTATGTTCTATATGTACCGCCAGGAAGGGAAGCCGGGACAGGATGTGGAGACACTTACCATCTTTATGGTCATTGCAACGGTAATTGGTGCCCGGCTGGGACATGTATTTTTCTATGAACCTGAAAAATACCTGAGTGATCCAATCGAAATTTTGAACATACGCGGGGGTGGTCTGGCCAGTCATGGAGCTGCCATAGGGATATTAACGGCCCTTTTCTTATATGTCAATTATCTTATTCGTTTTCACAAGGGTAAGTTTGAAGTAAAAAAACGCAAGCGTCCTGGACAGTCCTACCTTTGGGTAGTTGATAAAGTTGTAATCGTTACAGCTTTTATCGGTGCACTCATCAGAATAGGTAATTTCATGAACTCCGAGATTGTAGGAGAACCCACGGGCTCAGATTATGGTGTAGTCTATGGACACTGGCTGGAGGATGCTGCTAAATATTATAGCAAGGGTGCGGTAACAAGTGCAGAAACCTATCCTGAGGAAGGTGCACGCTGGAAGGAACGCTACAATGCTCCTGTACGCTTAACCATGGAGTTTCAGCGGGGTATAGACACTACAGATGTAGCATACTTCATTAACAATACTTTAAAAACCAGCCTTGTGGATGGGCCACGGGGAGAACGTTTCTTTAATCAATCCGCTGAAGCACCAATCCCTTACGATTTGAAGCAAAGAAGTGGCATTGTTACAGCAAATGTATTTGTTGATGGCATCCCCCGCCATCCTACACAGCTTTACGAAGCTTTTTCTTATTTAATTTCATTTTTAATCCTGTACCTCATCTGGTATCGTTACAAAGAGCGCACGCCTGAAGGCCTACTCTTTGGGTTGTTCCTGATTCTGGTCTTTGGCTTCCGGATAATCTGGGAGTTTATGAAAGAAAACCAGGTAGAATTTGAAGAAGGTATGGCGCTGAACATGGGTCAGTGGCTAAGCATCCCCCTGGTGCTCGCCGGCGTGATTATCCTGCTCTACAGCCTGCGCAAAAAGCCAAAAGAAAAAGAGCTGACCACCAGCAATCATTAAGCAAAGCCCTCCCCTCAGGAGGGCTTTTTAATTAGTGTTTCAGTTCAATTCTTTTGCTATGCTTAACCCTTTCGTCCAGATACAATTAGCTTTCATTCATGCATCCCGGTTGTTACTTTATAATAATTTTTCAGCTACTTAATTGAAAGCAGGCTATTAGTGAAATGATCTTGTTAACTATGGTATAAAGCACTAATCGCTAACAGAAATAAGTACCAAAATCTGATTTTGCCCCCTATAAATTCCTGGCCGAAATGCACGGAAGCTTACAAAGCAGCTGTTTTTGTAGGCATTCATGTAGGAATTTTCTAATATTATGTTTGCTTATCCGTTATATATCGGTTAGTAGCGCAGACATTGACAGCCAGCAGAAAAATAATTTTACCCTTCTTTTTTGCCCTCCTCCTGAGTACCAGCCTACTGGCACAAGAACCCTTGCCGGCTCAGCCAGGTGATACACTTGTGCAGCACATGGTCATGGTGGTTGACATTGCCATTGAGGGAAATAAAAAAACACGTGAGTATGTAATACGCCGTGAGATGTCGCTTCATGAGGGCCAGGTAGTTGACAGGGAAGAATTAGAAGATCTTTTAGCAGTAGACCGAAAGCGCATTACCAACACACGACTGTTTCTTTCTGTGAATACTACAGTAGTGCCCCTGGATGATAAACACGTACGCATAGAAATTGCTTTGCAGGAACGCTGGTATGTGGTACCGGTGCCAATCTTTAAGCTGGCAGACCGTAATTTCAACGATTGGTGGTCTAACCAGCAGCGAGATCTGAGCAGAGTTAACTATGGGCTTAAGTTCAACCATTATAACTTTATGGGGCGTGCGGAGCGATTAAGTATGCTGGCACAATTTGGCTATACACGTAGTTTTAGGATAGCCTATTACCTCCCCTATATAGATCAGACCCGCAAAAATGGCCTGGGCCTCAGCCTGCAATATTTCGACAATAATAACCTGGCCCTGAGAACCATCAATCATAAAAGGGTATTTCTGAACAGCAATGAACAGGAACTGAGGCGCACCTATGCTGCTAATCTAACCTTTACCCGCAGATCTTCCTTTTATACCACCCACTACATAGGGCTGTCTTTTGTAGCCAATACGTTTGCTGATACAGTACTCATACAAAATCCCGAATATCTTCCTGCAAGCAACAGCAACCTTCGCTATTTTGCTCTGGCCTACAGCATTGGTCGTGACTTAAGAGACAACATCAGCTATCCCTTAAAGGGTTTTAATTTTGCGGGTACCATTTCAAAAACCGGCCTTGGCATCTATAACCAGGTAAACATTTTCAATGTTGACGCTGCCATTGGATTCTACAGGCCCCTGTCTAAAAAGCTATTTCTTTCTAACATCATCAGCACCCGCCTCAGTACACCCAGGGTGCAACCTTATCATTTATTAAGGGGTCTGGGGTATGGGTTAAACTTTGTAAGAGGCATGGAGCTGTACGTTATTGAAGGACAGCATCATGCACTCAACAAAGCTGAGCTCAAGTGGCAAATGGTAAAACATGAATTCAATTTAGGCAGGTTGCTACCCTTAGACCAATTTAACAAAGTGCCCATAGCACTTTATCCTAAAATCTTTTTCGATGCGGCCTATGTTGTAATGAAGGACCCCAAGCCCGAAAATAACTTTTTGGTGAACAGGCCCATCTGGGGCACAGGCGTTGGGCTTGACGTGGTAAGCTTCTATGATTTTGTTTTTCAGGTAGAATATTCTCTGAATAACCTTATGGAAAGAGGTTTATTCATTCACGTAGACAGAAACTTTTAAAGAAGGATTTACAATTTATTAATCATTAACATTTAACCATGCTAAAAAAGATAGCGCTTTTCTGCTGGATGAGTCTTTTTGCAACCGCACCCCTTCTGGCAAATGAAGGTATGTGGTTGCCACTGCTCATTAAGAGGCTGAATGAAGCCGATATGCAAAAAATGGGGCTGAAATTAACAGCCGAGGAGATTTATAGTGTTAACCAAAGCAGTTTAAAAGATGCCATTGTTTCACTGGGCGGCTTTTGCACTGCAGAGGTAATTTCAAGCCAGGGCCTGCTACTCACCAACCACCACTGTGCGTATGATGCAATTCAATCACACAGTTCGGTAGAGAATGATTATCTAACGAATGGCTTCTGGGCCAAGACAAAAGAGCAGGAATTAGCCAACGATGGGCTTTATGCCCGTTTTCTGGTTCGCATGGAAGATGTAACGCCCCGGGTGCTGGCTGTGCTCAATGATGGTATGACTGAAGAACAACGTGCAGCAGCCATTGAAGGTATTACTGTTACGCTTATTCAGGAAGCTAAAGGTGATTCTCATTACGATGTTGTGGTCAAAGACTTCTTCAATGGAAATGAATTTTATCTGTTTGTTTATGAGACCTTCACCGATGTTCGGCTGGTTGGCGGGCCTCCGGAAAGCATAGGCAAATATGGTGGAGATACTGATAACTGGATGTGGCCCCGCCACACGGGTGACTTTGCGCTTTTCCGGGTATACAGTGGCCCAGATGGCAAACCTGCTGATTATAATCCTGCTAATATTCCACTAAAACCCAAGCACCACCTGCCTGTTTCATTGCAGGGCGTGCAGGAGGGTGACTTTGCGATGGTCTTTGGCTATCCTGGCAGCACAGACCGTTACCTTACCTCGTATGGTGTCAAGCAGGCTTTAGAACAAACCAACCCTACCCGGGTAAAAATCAGGGATTTGCGCCTGCAATTGCTCAAAGAAGATATGGATGCCGATAAAAATGTGCGCATCAAGTATGCAAGCAAATATGCCAGCATTGCCAATTACTGGAAATATTTTATTGGACAAAGCAAAGGCCTGGAGAACCTGGATGTATTGGCGAAAAAAGAAGCACTGGAGCAGGAATTTAGCGAGTGGATAGCCACGTCAGAAGCACAACAGCAACAATATGGGGAAGCACTCAGCCTGATCAAGCAATCATACGACGAAAGCTATGAGGTGAACTTAAGCTATATATATCTTTTGGAGGCTGCCCTGGGCACAGAAATCATGCGCTTTTCCAGTGCATTCCGCAGCCTGGAAGCTGCCCTGACAGGAGCAAAACAAGACCCTGAACAGCTTACCTCCGTGGTGGCATCTCTTAAAGAACAAACAGAAAATCATTTCAAGGATTATAATGCTGCCACCGACAAAAAGGTAATGGCTCACCTAATGCAACTCTACTACCAGGATGTGCCAAAAAAAGATCATCCTGAAATTTTCAAAACAGTAGAAAGTAAGCACAAAGGTGACTTTAAGAAATGGGCAGAGGCCGTATTCAACAAATCAATGTTTGCTAATGAAGCAGCTACCCTGGCATTTCTGGAGAAACCCGATCTTAAGAAACTGCAGAACGATCCTGCCTTTGCTGCAGCAAATTCTATTATAACCAATTATAACAAAAACATCTATCCGCGCAGGAATGCCTTCACCCTCAAGCGAGATAGAGGGAATAGATTATTTGTACAGGGTCTGCGGCAAATGCAGCCCGATCGCAAATTTTATCCCAATGCCAATTCAACCATGCGATTAACCTATGGCTCGGTAGGTAGTTATGAACCACGCGATGGTGTAGCATATAACTTCTATACAACATTTGAAGGTGTAATGCAGAAAAAGGATAATTCAGATCCGGAATTTGTAGTTCCTGCCAAATTGGATGAGCTGTACGAGAAAAAAGATTACGGTCCTTATACCAACAGCAAAGGTGAGCTGCCGGTAGCTTTTATTACCAATAACGATATTACTGGTGGCAATTCCGGCAGCCCTGTAATAGATGGGCAGGGACGCCTGATTGGTCTGGCTTTCGACGGAAACTGGGAAGCCATGAGTGGTGATATCGCTTTTGAGCCGGAACTACAGCGTTGTATTAATGTCGATATTCGCTATGTGCTTTTCATCATCGATAAATTTGCCGGTGCGAGCCACCTGGTGGAAGAAATGACCCTTGTGAAAGCAGAAACAACCAATGAAACTCAGCAAACTGCCCCTCAAGATGAAGCATCGGGTCAATAATCAATAATTCTTTTTATTGCCTGGAAAAAAGTAAAAGGATGCACAGACTGCATCCTTTTTTATTTCTAAAATGGCCAGTATTCTACAAACCAATTTGAGAAAATGCTATATTTTAGGGCTTTCCTGTATGTTATCATCCTCATGAAAAAAGTCTTAAATCATAGTCTTCTGCTGGTATTGATGCTCTTGCCTTTTATGCTCAATGCCCAACAGGAAAACCTACCACATTCACTTGACCTAAAAGCCTATTTTGACGAATGGGATGTTGAAGGCTCTTTCCTGATATACAATAGTAATGAACAGACCTGGCATTCCTATAATGAAGCACGAAATCAGCAGGGTTTTTTACCTGCCTCCACTTTTAAGATTCTAAATACCCTCATTGGCCTGGATACCGGTATCCTGGAAGACAGCAGTTCGGTATTTACCTGGGATGGCACTAAAAACTGGAATGAACAATGGAATCAGGATCTTTCACTTAACCGCGCATTTGCGGTTTCATGTGTACCCTGTTATCGGGCGATGGCGCGAAAAGTCGGGCTAACGCGTATGCAGTATTATATGCAGCAGGTAGGCTATGGCAGCATGGACATACAACAGCAAACACTTGATAATTTTTGGCTTACAGGAGATTCACGTATCACCCCAAAAGAGCAGGTTCTTTTTTTGCGCCGGTTACATGATCAATCTCTTCCCTTCAGTATTCAGCATCTGGCAGTGCTAAAACAAATTATGCTGCGGGAAGCTGGAGAAAATTATCAGATCTATGCCAAAACTGGTCTTACGATGCAGGATGGTAAGGATATAGGCTGGTATGTTGGCTATGTTGAGGCAAACAATAATATCTATTATTTTGCCTTGAACATTGAAAAAGAATCAGAAGAAAAAAACAACAACTTTTTCGACGCACGCATGAAGATTGCCGGCAATATTTTCAAATCATTAAATATCTTATAGTTGGTACTGCATCAGCGTAAGGTTTGTGTAAAATTCCTTGCTGCAGCTAAAGCAATTTGATCTGAAGCTGCCGCCATGAATTTTGTCATCAATATTTTTAAACCATTGAAGATTGTTTTCTCTTTATTGCATTGGAATGGCTATGCTTGATCAGCGCTACCGCACCTGCTGCTTATGAGACCTTATTTACTTGCCGAAACCAACTGGAAAATCGTTCGGGATCAAAAGATTGAACTCGCAGTATTGCCGTGGGGTGCTACAGAGGCACATAATTTCCACCTGCCCTATGCAACAGACATTATAGAAGCAGATGCAATTGCAGCAGAGGCAGCCCGGATTGCCTGGGAAGATGGCGCCAAAGTTATTGTGTTCCCTACGATGCCCTTTGGTGTTAACACAGGACAGCCCGATATTAAGCTCGACCTGAATATAAATCCAAGTACACAGCTGGCTATTTTACGTGATTTAATTGAAGTATTGAATCGGCAGGGAATCCGTAAGCTCCTGATTTTGAACAGCCATGGTGGTAATGACTTTAAGACACATTTAAGAGAATTAGGCTTAAAATTTCCAGAAATGTTGCTGGTGAGCTGTAACTGGTTTCAATCAGTTAATAAAAAAGAATTCTTTGATGCTCAGGGAGATCATGCTGATGAAATGGAAACCTCTTTACTCCTTTACCTGATGCCAGATCTGGTATTGCCGCTGGAAGATGCCGGAGATGGCAAAGAGCGCAAGTCTAAAATCAAAGCTATTCGTGAAGGTTGGGCTTGGTCTGAACGCAAATGGTCTATGGTTACGGAAGACACGGGGGTGGGTAACCCAAAAGCAGCCACCAAGGAAAAAGGGGCGAAATATTTCAAAGCGGTAACCCAAAAAATGGCTGAGCTGATGACTGAATTGAGTGAGGTAGAGATTAATGAAAGGTATGGCTGATTGACATCCGCATCAATTGTATGAATAAGGGATGATGAAGCAGTCTGCAGCAATTGATTGTTTTGTTGCTGAGTAAATACCAAACTATTTTAACGCGCTGCCTTCAATCCCCACATTTGTTTTTTCGTAAGAGCATACAAAGCCTGTCAAGATCTTTATTTTTAATTTAATACCTGCTTTACAAAACTGCTTATGCAGCGAGAGATCAATAAACTTCAGCTCTGTTATGTTCTTGGCGGTTTGTTAGTAAGTCCTTTGTTGCCCCTGATGTACGTGCAGGGGAAAAAAATTCTTCAATATTTTGAAAAGCATCCGGTTATACCCCCTACCGGCGAGACCTCTGGATGCCTTGGCTCTGGAAATCAAACTTTGCACTTGCTCGTGCTGGGGGAATCTACTGTTGAAGGAATAGGAGTTGAGACATTCGAGGAATCCTTAAGTGTAGAACTGGCAAGGCTTTTGGCAGAGGGCACCAGTTGCCGGGTACAATGGAAGGCAGTGGGAAAGAGCGGTGTTACTGCGGACTACCTGCTTGATAATGTGTTGCCGGCTCTGGAAGATTTGCATCAGTATGATGCAGCTGTGTTATTGTTGGGCGCAAATGACAGCTTTTCCCTCACCTCTCCTTATAAATGGGTTAGGAAATTAAAATCTATTTTCCAACAGCTGAAGGAGGCACAACCTGGCGTGCTGATCTATCTGGCCAGCCTCCCACCTGTGGGCAGTTTCCCTGCCCTGCCAGAACCCACGCGCTGGGTGTTGGGTCAGTGCAATAAACTCTTAAGCAAGGCCAGCAAGCATCTTGCCGATCCTAGTAACAAGCTCTTTTACAGCAAAGCCCTTTTTGAAAACAGGAAACACCTGCTTTGCACAGATGGCATTCATCCTTCTGCAGCTGGGTATGCATTATGGGCAAAGGCTATCGCAGAAGAGATTTTACCCTACCTGCCTGCAAAAGAGTCACGGCACAAGTCGAATCTTTCAAGAAGAGCAGAAAACAAATAAAGGCGCTGAGGGCGCCTTTATTGGTAGGTTATAGATACTAACTAACCGTAAATCTCATTTAAAAGCCCTGCCAGGCGTACACCCGCCTGCAGCAGGCGCTGTTCTACAGTACCGTAGTTAATGTACATATACTGGTAACCCATTCGCTCATAATCAGGTACTGAATATACCTGTGGCAGCAGATTTTGTGATTCTTTTGCCCAGTCTAATACAGTGGTGGCCTGCCAGGCTTTTACCTGAGCCTTGTCCGGCTTACCCAGGAATTTGGCAAGTTCCGTAAAACTTAAATCTTTGCTATCAATCATTTCGCTGTCCCATACCCGGTGCAGGTTGGAGTTATCTCCAAACCATTTCACCTTTACTTTATTTCCACCCTGATCATCTTTTTGGCTCACATGCAGGGGTTGATGCAGGTCCCCTACCAGGTGAACCAGGTATTTGATATATTCCTGCTGCACTTCAGCCGACAAATTACCTTTTTTAAGCGCTTCCAGCAATTCATTGATTTTCATCAGCAGGTCACCATTTGGGTTTTTAGGCGACTGTTCATAGGTCATACCCTCCGGTATGGTAACCCAATGCCAGTCGTGGGTATGGTCGTAACGGTCATCAGACCTTATGTCATCCATCCATACCGAAGCTTCTGCCAGTGAATTGCATTCTAATAATTCCATGACCCGCTTTTCGGCTTTGCGGCTTAGGTGCTGTTGTGCTATTAAACCAACTACCCTATGTCCATTTTGCCCCCAGCCATAAGCCTGGACTGCAAAGAGTGGTAACAGCAAACAAATAGCGAGTAACTTTTTCATGTAAGTGTAAATCAATGCTTAGTTAGAACTCAAAAGTAAGGATTAGAATCTTTATTTGTGACAGGTTCCCGCATAAATAGCAACATGAGCCCCAGAGCGCTACTGCCTGGCAGCATCCTCTGTCCACAGCTGTTGCTCCATCACCTTAGCAGCCATATCCAGCTCCTGCTGTATGTAAAGCCGCATCTGCAGAAGCTGACTATATTGTTGCGTATTTGATTTCCGGAATTTCATGAATCTCAACAGACCACTTGTTATTTCTACAACCCGCCAATATTGCAGCACAAAAAAACCCAGCACTGGAAGACTTGCAATAAATATAATGGAGTTAATCCATCCTGTATTGAACAGGTTAACAAATGTAAAAATGACCAAGGCATAGTATAGTGGAAACAGCAGCAACCCACTAATCATCATTATTCCTGCTCTGTATTCAATATCTGTCCCCAGTGCTTTGGCAATACCAGCAGGTAGCCTATAGGGAATATAATTGGTAAGCAGACCCAGGATGTAAACAGGAAAAAGCAAAAACAGGAATACCAGATTGCCCATCAAAAGGAATATTTGCCTTATACTGCTAAATTGTTCGCTGAAGAACCCTTCCTTTAGTCTTGCTTTTTCAAGCCGATCAAAATACAGCGACACCTTCTGTTGGATTCGGTTATAATCCTGCTGACGATGGGCATGATAATACGCCAGAGCGTTTGCAATTTGCTGCAATAGTTGAAATTCTTCAATTTTAGTAAGTGCCTGCAAACTACGGTCCCTGATATGGTCGCGGTATAGTTTCCTTATCCGCATCAGTAACAGTTCCTCTGCTTTGTCTGCAGTGTTCACCATATTCTTTTGCAGTGCATTTCGTAGCACTTCCGTAAGCGCCTGCACGGCAGCTACCGGATCAGTTTTGTATGCAGTTGCATACGTATCTATGGCGATGGGTACGTCAATGCTTATGAATAATCGGCTTCTGAACCGGTTTGCATCTGAGTAAGTAAGGGAAACTGGAGAAATTAGTAAGCCAGAAGAAAAATTTGCGAGCGCAGCCGTTTCGAGCGCTATCCGGGCAGTACCGGTCTTTAGTTTGCGCAGTTTCATTTCATTCACACTGCTGCCCTCCGGAAAGATCATCAGAGTGCCACGCTTTAGTAAATAATCATAACATTTTCGAAAAGATGACGCATTGTCTGCCCATTGGCCTGCCTTTACGTCCTGCTGCCTGTAAACGGGGATCAGGTGCAGTAGATTAAACATCCATTTTAAAAATCCATTCGCAAAAATACCGGCATTTGCCAAAAACCCTGTACGCTGCTTAAGCAATAGGGCAACCGCCATAGGATCCATCAAAGTATTGGGATGATTAACAGCTACAATTAGCGGCCCTTGCATGGGCAGCCGCTCCTGTCCCAGTACCCGAATGCTCTTAAAAAAGATAAATATTGATATCCGCAACAATAACCTGAGTATTCGATACAGCAGCATAGGTAATTCTAAAACAAGTGCAGGATTAAATTTTAAAGCAAAAGAGATTGGATAAAACCCTGACTCAGAGTTGCTAAATTGTTTTAATTAGAGAAGTGACCCCCGTTCAAGGGGTACAGGATCAGGCAGCAGTGGCTTGCTTTTGTTTTTTTAGCCTTGCTGTTTGTAAGATGGCAAAGCCAATCAGAAAGATCAGGCCCATGAATAGCATGCTATTGCGCATGCTGCCGGTTAGTTGCAAAATCAATCCATAAGAGAAAGTACCCAGCACAATTGCGATCTTCTCAGTGATATCATAGAAGCTGAAGTAAGAGGCCGTGTCTTTGGTCTCTTCCGGAATCAATTTTGAATAAGTGGAGCGTGATACAGCCTGGATGCCGCCCATAACGAAACCAAGTAAAGCTGCTAAAACATAGAAGGACATCTTGTCCTTCAGGAAAAAAGCCAGCAGGCAGATGCCAGTCCAGATGATGAGGGTGGTGCTGATGGCGATTTTATTCCCTTTTCTACCAGAGAGCCAGGCAAAGAAAGTTGCACCGGCAATGGCGACAATTTGCAGGATGAGCACAACCAGAATCATTTCGCTGCCCGTAATACCCACTTCTGCTTCGCCAAAAAGAGGCGCCAGCAACAACACCGTCTGCACCCCCATGCTGTAAAAGAAGAAGGCTCCCAGAAATCGTAAGGTGTTGGTCTGCAGTTGTAGAGCGCGAAAGACTTTCCTGATTTCCTGAAATCCTTGTCTGAAGACCTCGCGGTTAAGCCGTTGGCCGGTGGGTCTGTCCTCAAGGTAATAGAAGCCTATCTGAGCAAAACCTATCCACCATAAGCCTACGAGTAAAAAGCCAAAGCGTGATGCGTTGCCGGTATTTTCAAATCCGAGCATTTCCGGTTTGAGGATCAGGAAAAGGTTTAGCAGCAACAGGATAACGCTGCCTATATAGCCGAAGGAAAAGCCGCGGGCACTGATCTTGTCCATTCGGTCTGCCGTTGCAATTTCTGGCAGAAATCCATTATAAAATACAAGAGAGCCTGCATAGCCTACACTGGCCAGCACTGCACAGCCAATGCCCCACTCTATGTTACTTCCATAAAAAAAATAGAGGCCAATACAGGCCATAGAACCCAGATAGGTGAAAAATTGCATGAACCTTTTTTTTCGTCCGCTATAGTCTGCTATGCCCGAAAGAACAGGCGATAACAGCACAATTAAAAAGAAAGAAAAGGAAATGGCATAGGTATAGAGAACCGTATTAACAATGGACATGCCAAAGAAATTTACCAATTCCCCTCCAAAAGCCTCTTTAGTTGCCGCACTATAATAAATGGGAAAGATGGCAGTAGTAACAATGAGGTTGTAGACAGAATTAGCCCAGTCATAAGAACACCAGGCATTGATCAGCTTAGGATTGTTTTTCTCCAGCATAAAGCTTAGCTGTATTAGTTGCTGGAAAGGTAATAAAAGCAATTGTAGTTTGCTACAGGCCTGAGTTACTGCAACAAGAAGTTAAGGCTAAGCAATAGAAAACTTTTATGGGGGCAGCAGCTATACTACATAGGTAAGTGACTATTCCGCTAGTGCTTATAATAATATTTAGGGCGAACATCCATAATAGCGCTAAATCTAGTACCTTAGCTTTCTATCTGGTTGTTGCCATGTAAAGCAACATAGGCAGGGGCACATTTTTTATCAGGAGGTGCCACTTAATAATATTCTGGCACTAATAATTTCATGAAAATGGCTTTAGGTTTATTCTCTCTTTTGCTGGCCGCCTCTTCTTTCATTGCCTGTTCCAAAGAGGATGTTCCACAAACCCCTCCATTGCCTGAGGAATTTAGTAGTGAACCCGTGATCAG
>JASLAE010000479.1 GCA_030147305.1 Cesiribacter sp. | reverse complement strand
CGGTGGCATTTCCCTGCCGGGCACTGTAGGCTATTCAACAAATTTTGCCTTACTCAACCCGGATAAGGATGAAAGAAAGTTTGATCTGCCCCTGGCCGTGGCCGCCCATGAAGTGGCGCACCAGTGGTGGGCGCATCAGCTAATTCCTGCCGATGTAAAAGGTGCCGCCCTGATTACTGAAAGCCTGGCCTGGTACAGTGCCTTGGGCGTGGTGGAACAGGAACAGGGGCCAGCGTACCTGCAGCAGCTGCTGGAAGCCATGCGTCAGGAGTACCTGAACCCACGTACCCGGGCTGACGTACCCCTCCTGCTGGCAACTGATGCCTTTCACGGGTATCGGAAAGGCCCGCTGGCCATGTATGCCCTGCGCGAGTACGTGGGCGAGAAACAGGTAAACCGGGCGCTGCAGCACCTACTTGAAAAGTTTAAAGCAGGCCAGCCACCCTTTGCCACTTCCCTGGACTTTTATGCAGCAGTAAAGGCAGAAACACCTGATTCACTCCACTACCTGCTTGTAGACCTGTTTGAAACAAACACGTTCTGGGAGCTGGAAACCAAAAAGGCAACCATGACACCAGCTGATAACGGTAGCTGGCTTGTGGCTATGGACGTGCATGCGCGAAAGGTACAGATTGATACAGCTGGTGTGGAAACTGAGGTGCCAATGGATGATCTGATTGAGGTAGGCGTTTTTCGGTACAACCCTGAAGGGATTCAGCACCCTTTATACCTGGAAAAACGGAGAATTCACACCGGTACCAACCATCTTGTGGTCAGGGTTTCAGAGAAGCCTGAAGAAGCAGGCATTGATCCGCGTCATCTGTTGATAGATACAGAGTTATACAATAACGTCAGGCCGGTGATGGGTGAAATCAGCGCCGGTGAGTAGCGCGGTGCAGGGCTGGGGAATGGAATTTTAGCAGTGGAAACAGTCAAGCAAATTGCTACATGCCAGAAGCGCACATCCAGTGGATATGCGCTTCTGGTAATAAGCTAGGGGAGCACAAAGCTATATCCCTTTGTTACTTTTTTGCACCACTGCCTTGTGGTTGTGCTAAATTCTGCAGGCACTGCGCCAGGTCTACTCCTTTGCCCAGCACGCCTTTGAACAAATCTCCTTTCTCCTTTAATCTGGCAGGGATGTTCTGAATGGTAAAGGCTTTGGGCGATAAACCGGGCTTTATCTCCTCCCACAAGAGTGGTGTGGAAACAGGAGCTCCCGGAATGGGGCGGGCTGTATACACAGAAGCAATGGTTTGCCCGATGGAGTTCTGCAGAAAATCCAGGTACACCAGCTTACGGCGCTCCTTTGGACTCCGCTCCAGGCTCGTCAGCTTCGGTAATTGCTCGTGCACCAGCTGCGCGACCAGATGGGCAAAATGCCTGGACTCATCGAAGGTATATTGTGCTCCCAGCGGCACAAAAATGTGCATGCCCGTTGCCCCGGAAGTCTTTGCAAAGGCAGTCGCCCCGGCCTTATCCAGCACAGCTTTGGTGACAAGCGCTACTTCTACCACTTCATCATAGGTGTTCTCTCCCGGATCCAGATCAATTACCATATAATCCGGCTTGTCGAGACTGGCTACCCTGGAATTCCAGGGGTTAAGCTGGATACAGCCCAGGTTATTCATATAGGCCAGCGTAGCCTTGTTGTCACACACCAGGTATTCTACCTCCTCGCCTGTAGACGCTGCCGTAAGTTTTATGGTGCGCACCCACTCAGGGGTATGCGGAATGTCTTTCTGTACAAAGCCCGGCTTTGTGGTGCCGTTGGGGTAGCGAAAGAGCGATTGAGCCCTGTCTTGCAAATAAGGCATCAGCACCCCGGAAATGCTTTGGTAGTAGTCGATGAGGTCGCCTTTGGTAATGCCCTCGGCTGGCCAGTACAGCTTGTCCAGGCTGCTCAGGAGTACCGGCTGTCCCTCAATGTTGCGCTCAGTCTTATTTTTGTCTTTTGCGGCAGCCTCCTCATGTTCTCTTCGCTTCTTTGCTTTTTTGCCTTCAGCTTCCTTTACGGCTTCTGCTGTATGCATGCTCTTTTCCCGCACCACCTCTTTTGGTTTCTTATCTTCCCGCAGCCCTTCAAAAATGGCCTGCCGCATCAGTCCATCGGCTGTCCATTCCGCGAAGCTGATCTCTGCTATCAGCTGGGGCTTTACCCACTGAACAGGAGCATTGGGGTCAACCTTATCAGCAAAGGGTGAGGCTTCCTGCACCAGCGGATCCAGTCTGGCCTTTAAGGCTTCCAGAGATTTGGTATTGAAACCGCTCCCGCTCTGCCCTACATACACCAACCGATCACCCTCATACACCCCCAGCACCAGGGCACCGATGTGTTTGCGTTTGCCCTTTGGTTCGGTAAAGCCACCAATTACCACCTCCTGCCGCAGGTGGGTCTTGATCTTCAGCCATTCGCTGCTTCGCTTGCCGGTTCGGTAGGGACTGTCTGCTTTTTTGGCCATGATGCCTTCTATCTTCTTTTCCTGGGCCTCTTTGAAAAAGGCTTCTCCCCTGGCCCAGATATGGCTGGAGTAGCGCACTGCCGGCAGCTCCTTTGAGAGCAGCTTCTCCAGCCGTTCCTTCCGTTCCAGCAGGGGCAGGTCCCGCAGGTCTTCACCCTTCAGGTAGAGCAGGTCAAAGGCATAAAAATAAAGATGCTCGCTGGGCGTGTTCTGATAGTTTTGCAGCTGCTGAAATGTAGCGTAGCCTTCGTCATTGAGCACTACAATCTCACCGTCCAGCACTGCATCTTCCCCCAGCTGCTGCAGGCTTTCAACAATCGGCTGATAGAGCTCACCATATGATTTACCACTGCGGGAATAAAGCGCTACCTGCCCCTCTTTTACCTCTGCCACTGCCCGGTAGCCATCCCACTTGGTTTCAAAGATCCAGTCTTCGAGGTCGAACGGGCCATCGGCCAGCTTAGCCATCATGGGCTTTATCTGGTGGGGCATTTCTGCAGCCAGGGCCGTAGCCTTTTTACGCTTGGCACCTGCCCGGGCAGTGCGCTTTCTTGTTGCGGCTGGGGCTGGTACGGCACCTGCAATCCCCTCCAGGTGCGCTTCACTATCATAATCCTCTTCCACAGCGCTTTCATCATCTTTCTTGATGAGCAGCCAGGCACCTTGCTGGCGGCCTTTCATCTTTACCAGTGAAAAAGCGCCCTGCAACCTCCTGCCCTGCAGCACAAAGCTGATGCTCCCCTTCCGGAGCCCCTCCAGCAGCAGGGCTTCGCTTTTCTTTGGATCCTCGCTTTCGGCAGCATGGTAGGTTCCCTCGTCCCAGATATCCACATGCCCGGCGCCGTACTGACCTTCCGGGATATCGCCCTCAAAAGTGCGGTAACCGAGCGGATGGTCCTCTACTTCCATGGCCAGTCGCTTATCCGAAGGGTTCAGGGAGGGGCCTTTAGGCACTGCCCAGCTCTTAAGCACGCCTTCCATTTCCAGGCGAAAGTCATAATGAAGGGTAGAGGCCTGGTGGCGTTGTATCACAAAATGTAGTTGCTTGCCCGGCTTTGCCTGTTCACCTCTTGGCTCAGGCGTTTGCCCAAAATTGCGCTTTTCGTTGTAGGTTTCAAGTCCCATTGCTATTGGGGTTTATCAGGTTAAAAAATTAATTCAAGCTTAAAAAATTCGGCTGCTTCAGCAGATAGCGCCCTATACCTCCACTAGTCCAGCGCTCAGCGTTCTTATCCCGATGGAACGGTAGGGGTAATATTATCATCATTAAACGGATTCTGCTGCTGCACGTTTAGCTGCTCCCGGGAAAGCGCAGGTATCGGATCATACAGCGGCAAAACGCCCTATTCTGACACACGCGGGTTCAGCGCAGTAATAGTAAACCCATTGGGCATCGATGCCCATAGTTTTACGTATAGCTAGACTACAAACATCATTCGTTTTATTATGAAGATCCTACATTTTAAAACCAACATAAACTGTTCCGGGTGTGTAGCCACCGTGAGGCCTTTCCTGGACAAAGAAGCAAGCATCAATAACTGGCAGGTAGATACCACTGGCAAGGACAAGCTGCTCCGTGTTTCCGGTCCCGACCTGGATCCTCAACGGGTAAAAAGCCTGGTGGAGAGAGCCGGCTTCACAGCAGAAGCAATCGATGGCTAAAAGGAAGAAACTTTAAACCAGCCCAAAACTCTCTCTTCTCCTGTTCTTTAGCGCCACACCCCAAGTTTATCTGATTTAACACCAAACATTTGTTATGGGAGCAGCCGTTAGCGTACACCTAAAAGCGCCTGCTCATTGAATCTTGCTTTTGGGCTATACTCCTTTGTTTGCGGAATTTTGCCAGGTTTTTGTAAGCTTGCCGCTTTATTTTCGTTCCGCTTCCTGTGGAGTAATTAGCCAGCGCTTATGTTCCTTATCGCTTTCTTAATTCCTGGAGAGGGCTGAAGATTACCGTTGGGGAGGGAGCGACCAAAGAGGCCACAAGCCTCCTGCTGGCTTAAAACTACCAACTTGTCATCCATGCGCCGGACCACAACTATCAAGGTATTCCAAATTATTTCTCAAGCCCCGTAAGTGAGCAAATTTGCCCCCTTCGTTACACTGCCA
>JASLAE010000429.1 GCA_030147305.1 Cesiribacter sp. | reverse complement strand
ATATTCCATGTGCACCAGGCGTCCTCCTACGAACAGATCAATATCCCCGTCTCCGTCAAAATCTGCACCCTTCACAACAGAACCGGCTGTGCCTTTATTTGGCAGGCTGTTGGTAGCATGTGTAAAATTACCGGAGCCATCATTTAAATAAAGCCTGTCCTGGAGCCTGATATGATTTTGTTTGAACTGGCTTCCACCGCTTACAATGTAAATATCATTATGGGTATCGCCATTGGCATCAAAGATGAGGATACCCTGGTCTTCATATAAGGAATCTACGGGCATCGCCACAGCTTTGAAAGTACCTCCCGGCTGCTGCCACAGAATTTTGGTAGCAGCGCCTGCGTCGCCACCCATTACCACATCATCAAGGCCATCACCATTTAAATCGCCTGCAGCCAGATAAGGGCCATCCATCGAGAGCTGCTTATGGAGCATGGGCGTTACATTGAAATCTATAAAATACTTTTCCTCGTGGGCAACAGCCTGCAGCTCAGTTTGAAGGGTCATGTCTTCAAACAGATATTGCTTTTGCTGCGCCAGCAGACCGGGTTGTTGCTGAACAGGCGCTCTATCATTTGCTTCCGGGTAGGGTATGGTCAGTAGCTGATTGCCTGCCACATTAAACTGCTGGCTAATCGTTTGGTTGGGCCAGATCACCGTAAGGGTATCTACCACGCTTGCTGTGCCAAGGCCAAAATGCAGGAAAGGTTCTACGGTAGATTTATAGCCCCTGTAGGGATTAAATTCAAGGTATTGTTTTTTCCCTTTGGCGCTTAGCTGTACCACAGTGCCATAAACTTTAGCCATATCCTCCTGGCTGGCAGTAATCTTGATCCTCAGGTAGTGATTTGATGCCTTTGCCGGCGAGGTATCTTTCTGATACAACATGTTCTCGTAGAGAATGGCGTTGTCGTCAATATTGTTGGTTACAAGATCCAGATCACCATCATTATCCAAATCAGCATAGATTGTTCCATTGGAATAAGTAGGCAGGCTAAAGCCCCACTTTTCAGAAACGTCTTCAAAGGTAAGGTCGCCCCGGTTGCGGTACATGAAGTTTGGAATCTTTACCTCGGGCATCGCATCATTGATATCATTGAGCTTTTTCCTTTCCTTGGCTTCAGGGGTACCAAACTGTAAAGCATATTCATCCTCCCTGTAAGAGGCAAAGTCAAGGTTGGTAACGTCTTTCCGATAGCCGTTGGCAATAAAAAGATCTTTCAGGCCATCGTTGTCATAATCTGCAAGTAAAGGAGCCCAGCTCCAGTCTGTGCGGAAAACCCCTGCCAGATAGCCTATCTCACTAAATATAGGGTCTCCGGAAGGTGCTATTCCCTGGTTCAGCTGCAGGGTGTTGCGCATGTACTGCTTCTGATAACCAAGCTTATCATGCATCGTAGAATAGTCGTGATTCCCTCTGGAAATCATTGTTTTTTCTCTCAAATTATCCCTGGGCAGCATATCCAGCACCACGATATCGGGCAGCAGGTCGTTGTTATAGTCAGCTACATCTACGCCCATGCCATTGTAGGTCTGGTGCGCAAAATAGGCTGAAGCTTTGTTAATGAAAGTACCATTGCCCTGGTTGACCCAAACCAGGTCATTAGAGATAAAATCATTGGCTACGTAAATGTCGGGCCAGCCATCCTGGTTGATGTCTGCAACGCAAACCCCCAAACCCCAGCCTTCTACCAGTATACCTGCCTCCCGGCTTACATTGGAGAAGGTGCCATCGCCATTGTTTTGGTACAGTTTGTCAGTATTGTCAGATTCTCCCTTTATTGATTTTGGGCGCAGGTTATTTCTATTAGAATTTTCAAGGCTGTTTGTGAGCAGGTATAGGTCCAGATCTCCGTCCTTATCATAATCAAAAAAAGCAGCCATGGTACTGTAGCCGGTATCTGCCAGTCCCCAGGCTGCTGCCTCTTCTTTAAACACGGGGATGCCCTCTTCATTAAGGCCCTGGTGAACGAACAACAGATTGGCCATATTCTCCCTGGTGGTTTTACCAGCCACGCACACATAGATGTCGCTCCAGCCGTCGTTGTTAATATCAACTACAGAAACACCGGTTGCCCATCTGGTTGTACCCGTGGCAGATGGTTCGGTAATATCTTCAAACTTAAGGCTGCCCTTATTTAGGAAAAGCTTACTTGATACGATGTTGCCCGCAAAGTATAGATCCTGTAACCCATCATTGTTGAAATCGCCTGTAGCAACTCCCCCGCCATTATAGACATATTCATAGTGCAGTGAGTTTAAGGTGTCGTTGACGTAAGGCTCGATTACATTATTGAATGTAAGGCCGGTGGTTTCTGCACTGCGTACCTCAAAGAGGGTCGACTCGCGCTGGCCACACCCCCCCATCAACATGACCAATATCAGCAATCCTGTAAAGTAGGCAATCAAATGCTTCTTCATGATACAGCGTGATTTTTGTAGCAGCAGCTTTTTAGCTGTAAATAACTGTTTTGGCAACAATGAAAGAAAATCTTATTCTAATATAAAAAACCAGCTTCATTTAACGGAAGATAAAAGATTCTGAATAAGTACTTATGCCTGATGAGACTATCTTTTTCGAAGAGGAGAAATGCGTTTCCTATCCATAATTGAAAATAATGACTCCTTTAGCACGCTATCATTGTAGCCGAAAATTTTTAAAAATAATTATGTAAGATTGGCAATTTATATTTAAAAAGTATCCTGCCCTGTCCTGCTTCGGGTTAAAATTTAAAATAAAGAAAAATTATAGCAGAAACAGTGTAGTTTTTTATTATAAAAGCAATTTATTGTGATACAAATGCTATTAAATATCTTGCTCAATCACTTCCAGTCCAAGCACTGGAACAAGCGTGTTAAATGCT
>JASLAE010000352.1 GCA_030147305.1 Cesiribacter sp. | reverse complement strand
GGAAGTAAGCAGGTATTTTCCTTCTTTTATCTGTGGAAAATCATAAGCGCCGGCGGCATCTGTAATTGCACCTTTCACCAGCGCAGAATCAGATACATTTAAAAGCATAACCGTAGCAAACTCTACCGGCTTATTCTGATTGTCAGTGATGCTGCCTTTTAAGGTAGTTTGAGCGGTAGCAGTTACTGCGCTGGCAGCTAAAAGGCATTGGGTAAGTAAAATTTTCCAGTTCATGATGGCAGGGTTTAGGGTAAAAGTTGATCTAAAGGTATTAGCAGCTATTGTGTATTACAAGGTACTTTGTATAGACGGTCAGTAATTGGGATGAATGTAAAACTTTACTATTCTCTAGGTACCTGTTGTTTTATGCTCTTTAGATGCAGCTAAATAAACCTTGGTTGCATTTGTAACCTTTGTTTGTGATGAGCGGTATAAGGGGAACACAAGCGGAAAAAAGAGGCTATCAATGAACAATTACAGCTGAGGCTCCTCAAAAAAGTCCCATGTCATTGATAAAGCATGCTAAACCCTTGCATTTCTTACATCAAAAAATAGAAAACCCTGCTGAATGGCTTTAAAGGTTGATTACACTGGAAATACAGCTGGCTTGCTGCCGAAAGCCCTGATTATCAGCCGCTGTCCAAAAATTTAATTGTAAAATCATAATGCTTAGATCTAATTCATTATTTAAATTAGTAAACTCTTTAAGCATCCCATTAACTTTTGCCACCATAACCAACATCCCATGACAAAACCTCTACGCCTGCCTATCCTCCAGATAATTATGGTGCTGTTAATGGTTACAGGCAGCCTTTTTGTACTCACTGCAGCCCACGCACAAACAAACAATCCAACGCTACAGCGCAATTGCTCGGCCATGGAAGTGCTGGAGCGTCAGTTGGCCAGCGACCCCGGCCGTGCAAAAGCCCTTCAGGCCATTGAAACACAAACTGCACGCTTTATTGAAAACCAACTTGCATCACGCACCACTACGGGTGTAGTTACTATTCCGGTAGTAGTGCATGTAGTATATAGTAACAGCACCGAAAACATTAGCGATGCTCAGATTCAGAGCCAGATACAGGTGCTTAACAGGGACTTTAGGCGTACCAATACCGATGCTGACAATACCTGGAGCCAGGCTGCCGATGTTGAAATTGAGTTTAAGCTGGCATCTGTAAACGCCATGGGCACCTCTACCCGGGGCATTACCCGCACCGCGACCAGTGTTACCAGCTTTACTACCAACGACGATATTAAATACTCCAACAGGGGTGGACGCGATGGCTGGCCAGCAGGCAGCTACCTTAACATCTGGGTTGGCAATTTAAGCGGCAACACCCTGGGTTATGCACAGTTTCCGGGCGGAGCGGCCAAAACAGATGGTGTGGTGATAGACTATCAGTATTTTGGTACCACGGGCACGGCCATTGCTCCTTATAACCTTGGACGTACAACCACTCATGAAGTAGGCCACTGGCTTAACCTGCGCCACATCTGGGGCGATGGCGACTGCAGTGCAGATGATTTTGTTTCGGATACCCCAGGCGCCGATGGGCCTAACTATGGCTGTGCCGTTGGCAAGGTTAGCTGCAATACAGTAAATATGGTGCAGAACTATATGGACTATTCTGATGATGCCTGCATGAACCTGTTCACCGCCGGGCAAAAGGCCCGCATGCAGGCCATGTTCGCCAGTGGCGGGGCCAGGGAAACCATACTCAGCTCAAAAGGCCTGGGCACCAACACAAATACTAATCCGCCGCCTACCTGTACAACCAATACAGTAACCCTTAACCTGCAGCTGGACGATTTCGCAAATGAAACCAGCTGGCAGCTGAAAAACAGCAACGGCAGTATAGTGGCTTCCGGCGGCCCTTACAATACCAATGGCGCCCTTATCAAAGAAAACCTCTGCCTTCCCGATGGCTGCTACGATTTTGTTATCCAGGATTCCTTTGGCGATGGCATGTGCTGTACTTATGGCAACGGTTCTTACAAACTTACCGATGCCAGTGGCAAGGTATTAGCCAGCGGAAGCAGCTTTACCAGTTCAGAAACTAAAAACTTCTGTCTGAGCGGCAGCACACCACCACCCGCCTGTCCGGCCATCAACTTCGATAGTTATACCATCAGCGGCTTTGCCACCGAGGATCAGGGCAGCCATCAGGTGCAGGATGGGGGAACCACCTTATTCCTGAACGGGAACACCTGGAAGCAAATTCCGTACAACTACACCGTTACGGCAGCTACCGTGCTGGAGTTTGAATACCGCAGCACGCAGGTAGGAGAAATCCAGGGCATTGCCTTTGAGAATGACAATGGCATTACCGCTAATTACACCGTGCGGGTGTATGGCAACCAGAACTGGGGTATAGGAAATTATGACAATTACAGTGGCACCAGCTGGAAAAAATACACCATCCCGGTTGGCAGCTTTTTTACAGGCAGCTTTGATAAGCTGGTTTTTGTAGGCGACGATGATACTTTTAGCCGCCAGACTTCCTACTTCCGCAATGTAAAAGTATACGAAGGCAGTTGTGGAGGTACACGGGTGGCAGATATAAATACAACAGGACCTGCACGGGTTGGTCACGAAGGAGAGTTTGGCTTTGGCCTCAGCCTCTACCCAAACCCCGGCCGTGAAGAATTGAACCTGAAGCTTGTAGGTGGAAAATCTGCAACTGCTACCTTATATGATATTACCGGCAAAAAGGTATGGCAGGGTGCTTTAAAAGAAAATGAACAGATAAAGATTCAGGTAAGTAGTTTACCGGCTGGTGTTTACACACTACGGGCCATCGGAGAAAGTGGCGAGGCTACTAATCAGAAATTTATCAAGCAATAAACATTCAATTTTCATTTCCAACTTTAACTAACAAAAAGGCCTGCTCTGTCTGGAGCAGGCCTTTTTTTTGTCCTAAAGATGCGTTCATTGCAGCGCAAATACCCAATCTACAGTTTGCTGCTCTTCGCCATTGCCAATCTGCTGAAGTCTTAGCCGGTTGCCTGCCTCTACTATACCGCTGGCATCGCCTAATGCATCGCCATACCTGATGTTTAGAAAGATCTGCTTGCCCTCCAGCCTGTAACTGCCCGTTGCTTCATGCTTTTCTCCCTTACCGGGCTCGCCCTTGCAGCTTTCTTCTGTATTACTCTCGAAACGGAACTGCCCGTTTTTCAAATCCAGTGTACCATTCATCAAGCGGGTGTCGCACTCGGTTGTCATATCCATGACCATTGGCAATGCTTCTCCCTGCACACTTGCTAGTTTGTACATGCCTTCGCGGAATTGAACATCGCCTTCCGGCTCCCGGGGCTTTTCAGACTGGACAGGGGCTGGCTTTTCTTGCTGTGATTGTTTTACAGGCGTTCTTGCTACAGGCTTTTCGGCTACCTGCCCAAGCGGTGTGCTCAGAGAGTCAATAGTATCGGCAGGTGTAGCAACGGCAACGCCATCTTCCGGCTGCAGGGCCAATGTATCTACCAGGGCAGTATCAGGCACCGATGGGGACACTTTTTCTGTAGCAGCAGGTTCTTCTACTGTTTTTTTGGTATCACAGGCTACCATCAGCATGATCCCTGCCATGGCCAGGTAGCGTAGCATATCGTTCGTTTTCATGTTACCCTTAACCAGCAAGTACTGGAATGGGTTTTGCAGGATTGCTATTCGTCCTTTTTATCTGCTACATCTCTGTTCAGGTGCTTGCTATAGTTGGGATGCTTGCGGTCGTAGGGCTCTTTTAGCAGGCGTGAAGTAAAAATAAAATCTGCCGTGGCGCGATTACAGGCTACGGGTATATTCCAAACAGCAGAAATGCGCAGTAACGCCTTTATATCCGGATCGTGCGGTTGTGCCTCTAATGGATCCCATAGGAAGATGAGATAATCCACGCCGCCCTCGGCAATGAGCGCACCTATCTGCAGGTCTCCACCCAAGGGACCGCTCTTCAGACATTTTATATCCAGACCGGTTTCTTCATGCAGGCGCTTGCCAGTAGTTCCTGTGGCATATAAATGGTAATCCTCCAGCAGCTTCTTGTTGTGGGTACACCACTCTATCAGGTCTCCTTTCTTATTGTCATGGGCAACCAGGGCAATGGCCTGTTTTCCTTCTGTATTTTTCATAATGGGTAAGTTCTGTAATCGCGATCACTTTTCACACAACTACAGGAGGCTATTTTTGTTACCTTAAGGTAACCTTACTCTCCTATCATGAAACTTGATGCAATTGCCCAGAACCCGCTGGAGTGGCTGGCCCTGAAATCCGGCCTGGTCCCTACCCCACTGGGTCATAGCCACATTGCCTTTATCCTTTCCCGGGCTTTGCTGGAGGCTACCGACATGGGTATTTTCGAAAGCCTGGAAGACAAACCCCTTCCGCTAAAAGAGCTGGCCCACAAGCTGGAACTGAACCCAATGGCCCTGCAAAGCCTGCTAAACGTACTGGCATCGGCCGGTTATTTTGCTTACAAGAACAACCAGTGGCAGCTCACGAAACTTTCCCGCAAGTGGATGCTCCGCAGCAGCCCGGACTCTGTGGCCGCCATGATGACGCTTGACAACCGTGTTTGCTGGCACTGGATGAACCACCTGCAGGAATTTCTTAAAACTGGTAAAGGCCTGGGGTTTCATAATATCCTGAAGGAAGAAGAATGGCACTATTACCAGGATGCCATGGCCGCCGCCGCCCGGGCACAAAGCAAGGAAGTGGGCAAGCGGGTGCCCCTGCCCAAAGATGCCCGGCAGATGTTGGACATTGGTGGCTCCCACGGCTTACATTCTGTAGCACTGTGCCGCAAAAGCAAAGCACTACAGGCTACTATCCTGGATTTGCCGGAGGCTATCCGCTGGGCAAAGCCTGTGCTGGAGCAGGAGGGCATGGGAGAACGTGTGCAACACCAGCCAGGCAATATTCTGGAAGACGAGCTACCGCCGGCGCAGTACGATCTGGTGCTTATGTCAAGCCTGAGCCATCACTTCAGTACCCGTCAAAATGTGCTCATTGCCGAAAAAGTAACCAGTGCGCTTAAGCCTGGCGGCTATTATGTGCTGATGGACTTTGTACGGCCAAAGCCCGGCACCAACTCAGACCTTATTGGCAGCAGCAGCGATCTATTCTTTGCCCTTAGCAGCACAGCCGGTACTTATACCGTTAAAGAAATGAAGCTGTGGCAAAAAGAAGCAGGCCTGCAACATCACAAGCTTATTAATTTCTTTACCATACCCAATTGTGTGGCCGTAATTGGTAAGAAGGGGTAAGCAGACCGCATAAAAAAAGCGGGAGATACTACTCCCGCTTTCTTCCTCAACAGATAGAAATCTGTGTTTATCTTAAAAGTTAATGAGGCCACTTGGTGCCTTATCTAGAATGGTCTGGTTGGTCCAGGCCTTCCTTTCCAGCGAAGAACCGATGGTTTTCAGTTGCTGATGAGCCCTTTGCGTTTTGCTTTGCGCTATTTTCGCTCCGCTATCGCCTTCGATCATCGCCAGTGCTGTTGCGAGCAGAGGCTCCTCCACATCGCCCAGGGCCTTCATCGGAATGGCAAGATCAAGTACTTCTACATTTGGCTCAAAGCCTTCGGCATAGTCGGTATTGCCCTGGCTGTTGTAGATCTGAAATACAATGGGCAGCATGCCATAAGGATTCTGCTCATTCTCTTCATCTTCTATGGGAATAGAACCAACATTCTTGCCATAGGTTTTATCGCCAATCAGCACCACATTCATGTAGGGCTTCAGGCCGTTGATGATAAGTTCACTGGCAGAAGCAGTACCATAGCCTGTTAAGACATAGACGGTACCCGAGGCCAGGTCGGTCCCTATATTACTGGCTTTTGCACTAAACCTTCCGCGCAGAATCTCATCTCCGTCACTACGGCTTTCAATGTATTCCTGTAGCTCCGCATTCCAGCGGTTCTCAAAAAAGATTTTACTATTATCAACGTTTCGTCCAATGAGGCTTGCCAGGTTGGTAGCAGAGGAAACAGCACCACCGCCATTATAGCGCAGGTCCAGCACAAGTTCATTCACGCCTTTGCCTTTGAAATCAGCAATGATGTTATCCATTTGCTGATCATACTCATTCGCGGTAGTTCCGGGAGAGAAGAAGTTATAGACATAATATCCTACTTTTTTCCCGCTATCCAGCGTATAGACAGTATCCATGAAATGTGGATTCTCGGAGAGCTCTACTGTGTTTAATGAAAGCACCGGCTGCTGCTCCAGTTGCTGCGTTGTTTCATTGTAGCGTCCATAGGTAATGCTATGGGTGGAGGAGATCTCGTCTAACAGTTCCCCATAGTTCTCCATGGTTATTTGCTCGTTATTAATGTGCGTGATAATATCACCGCGCATCAGACCTGCTTCCTGAGCAGGAGAATTTGGTTTTACATAGACAACAAAGGCCCATACATCCGAGCTGGATTCACTCACACGGGTCAGCGAAAATTCATAACCTGCTTCCAGTGAAACGCCCTCAAGCGCATCTATCAATTCCTCAAAATTAGGATGTATAAAGGAGAAGCGATCCTCGGAAGATAATAAGGTACTAAAATAGGTTTCAGGCAATTGTTCTTTATTGGCTGGCGTAGGCATTTGGTCAGTCCACAGATAATAAGTATCCATGTTCTGGTAAATCCAATCATTGATCTGAGCATTCTGGCTGGGCTCAACAGCTACATCAGCAACATCATCGTCTTTGCAAGCCATACCAAGGACGGCAATGCTCAGGAATGTAAACAGCTGAGCATTTAAATAGGTGAGTTTACGCATGTATCAATGTATTTATTAAAGGAGTATTTAACCTTAAAAGAAGTGATTTCTAAGTAGAAAATCTTGTTTTAAAGCAATATTATCATACACAACGCAATACAAAGCAGTAAAATTCTGCATTAAGAATCAAAAAGATCTTCATTCACAATTTTAACACCATAAATATCAGGCAAAGTAAGGGAGTCTGAACACTATCCTTTATTGAATCTTTTTAAGGATTTATTTTATTACAGGTAAAATATCGATAGCTTCATAACAACCTCTGTATGCCGAATAACAAAGAATAAATACTTACCATCAGCAGCATATTTCTCACCTTCCCTGAAACTTGATATATGAAAAAGTCGCTCGTAGTGATGATCGTAATTCTCTATGCCTGCTTAAACCTAATGGCGCATGAATGTGGCTCGCTGCCACCAATCTTACCTACAGGCAATAACGAACAGACTACAGCTGCCACGGTATGCACCATCAGCCAAAAGACTTTTTGGCACGGGCTCCTCAAAATGGAAACCACTGCTGATAGTACTGCCGTGTTACTTACCCCAGCAGCCTTACGCTCTACTAACCAATACTATCCTGTAACCCGGGTTATTGATTCCACTGGTGTATCTGCTTTTGCTGCTGCAGGCAGCACCGCAACCGTGGGAGTATTAGTGGCACCCAGCCACCTAAGTGTTAAAGGGCTAAATGGAAATGCCAGCTTACAATGGGTTGATAATAACCAACTTACTGCCAACTACACATGGGTGGCAATGGGGTCTTCTTCCACTGCTGGCACCACCGGACCCAGCACTATATCCATGCGGTATGTTGAGCAGGTTAAGAAGGCTATAGCACCCTGGTTCAACTCCTTTACCCTGCAGAACATTGGTATAGGAGGCGCAACCTCATACAATTTAATGCCTACAGGCTTTATACCCCCTGAAGGCAGGGAGGCACCCCTTACCAATTACAATATTACAAAGGCTCTGAGCTATGCTGGCAAAAAAATGATTACGGTCTTTTTGCCTACCAATGATGTATATGAGGGTATCAGCAACCTGGAGTACATCAACAACCTTTTAGCCATGAAAGCAGCCTGTCCTGCCGATGTGCTCTTTGTTGTAATCACCACTACGCCACGTAACTTTTCAGACCTTGCCCGAAGAGAGCAGGTAAGAGATGCAACCACCCTGATCAGACAAAACTTCGGTATTTACATTGTTGATGTCTATGATGATTTTGCTACTGATGATTTAAAGCTTGAGCCCCGGTATGACTATGGTGATGGCTTCCATATTAATGATGCTGGCCATACTTATTTAGCAAACCGTATCTCTGCGACCGTTGGTCAAATGATCTCTGATCAGCTGGGCCAGCCGGGCTTTATTCATGAGGAAGGTTTTTGGATCTATAGGTCTGTTAATGGAGGTACCTTTACAAAGATAGGAGAAGCGCCTGCCAATGCCATTTCTTTTTCCGATAATACAGTAGAACCTGGAAAAGTTTATGATTATCAGGTCCGCGCTTTTGCAAATGCTGTTACTTCAAACCCTACCAACACAGCAAGTCTTACCAACCAGTCGCCGTTAGCTAATGCAGGAGTAGACAAGACCATCACCCTTCCTGCTAATTCAGTGGTGCTGGAAGGTAGTGGAGAAGATGCTGATGGCACCATTACAGCTTACAGCTGGAGCCAGGTCAGCGGCACTTCCACGGCCAGCTTCAGCAGCACAACAGTAGCCCAGCCAACGGTAGGCGCCCTGCAGGCAGGCAGCTATGTCTTCAGCCTTACGGTGAGTGATGACAAAGCAGCCCAGCATACAGACCAGGTAAGTGTAACGGTGCAGGCTGACCCAACCACCCCCGGCACGACTGCGTACCGCATCAATGCCGGCGGCCCCCAGGTCACAACCGCACTGGGTTTGTTTGCCCCGGATGCTTACTTTAGCCCCTCCACCGGCTACCTTTACTCGACCAAAGCGGGCATCAACGGCACCACCCATGATGCCATCTACAAGACGGCCAGGGGCTCGGAAAGAACCAGCAGCAGCTTTGGCTACAACCTGTCTGCCAG
>JASLAE010000339.1 GCA_030147305.1 Cesiribacter sp. | reverse complement strand
CCTCAGTAGTATGGAAGACTACATCCGCTACGAAAACGACCATGCTCCCCGCCTGCAATCGGAACATGCCCGCAAATACGATGGCAAGTTTGTGGCTTTCCGCACCCTGCTGGAAGTGGTAGAGTAAAGGTGTGATTGTAAAGAAGTGATTAATCACGTCTATACAATCACACCTTTATAATAATCTCTCGCTCATTAACAGCTGTTCGCGGCTAAGGCTGCAGTTGACCCATTCTCCATCCAGGGAAGCACCATACTTCTTATAGAACTCAATGGCTGGCGTATTCCAGTCCAGTACCTGCCACGACATGCCATAACAATCAAGCTCCACGGCTTTTTTCAAAGTAGCATCAAAGAGCAGTTTACCCAGACCCTTGCCCCGGTGTGCTTCTGTTACAATCAGGTCTTCCAGGTACAATCTTTTGCCTTTCCAGGTGGAGTAACGGAAATAATACAGAGACATACCGGCTATCTCACCATCCAGGTCGGCCACCAGAAAACCAAATGCCGGGTTTTCGCCAAAGCCGTCCTGCAGCATGCGTTCGGGTGTGTTGTCTACTTCATTGGGGGCTTTTTCAAACAAGGCCAGTTCCTGTACCAGGGCAAAGGCAGTGGGAATGTCTTCTCGGGTGCCGGTGCGGATCACTATATTGCTGCTCATATGCCCAGTTCTTTTTTCACATGCTCAATCATTACCTCCTCTTTTTCATGGATACCATCAGACACACTGGCAAACAAGTATACTGCCTGTAATATCTCCTCTTTCTTCTCCGGGCTTTGTACCAGGTAATTACGCAGGGTTTTCATAAACTTTCTTTCCCAGGTATCGAAATGCATAAGCAGGTACTTAAATTCATTCAGGTACATGGCTTTCAGGTCACTTAATAGTTCGGCATCTGTAATATCTTTGAGGTAGAGGTCGCCCAGATTATTTGATAGCTTTTGTACGTACTTCCACTCTTTATCGTCCACTTTGCCATCAGTGCTGATGATGAGCAGAATAGGGTAAAAATGCACAATATGGGTAAACTGGCTGAAGCTGATCCTGAGTTTGCGGGATTCTATATATTCTTCGTATAGGTCCTCCAGGGTATGTATAGATTTCATGAGCAAATGAGTATGTAGCATTAACGGACGCCACAAAGGTATATGATATTTTGGTGAAAAATTCCTCTGACATCAGATTGCATCTTTTTTACCTGACTGGTGTTTATATCAGTATAGTAAGCCGTATAGCTGCTTAGCTGACAGTTTTTGCTAAATTTGCGGTCCAGAATTATTATTAAATCTATTATACATATATAATTCCCTGAAGACCAACAGCTTACTAAATCCCTTCTGTGCCGTTGCCGGAGGAGACTTATTATTTCATCAGCCATTTAACCTAACCACCTATGTCAAAAGGATTTTTTGTTACCCCAGAACCAGTAAACGAACCTGTGTTAAGCTACGCCCCGGGTTCCCCGGAGAAAAAGAGACTGAAAGAAGCCATAACACAGGCCCGTTCGCAGCAAATAGAGATTCCCATGTACATCGGCAGCGAAGAAGTACGCACCGGCGATAAAAAGCCCCTGTCTCCTCCGCACGACCACCAGCATATATTGGGTTATTTTCATGAAGGAGATACCTCTCATGTAGAGCAGGCCATACAATCGGCTCTTAATGCCAAAGAAGCCTGGGAAAACTTAGGCTGGGAACACAGGGCGAGTATATTCCTGAAAGCTGCCGACTTGATAGCCGGCCCTTACCGCGCCATCATGAATGCAGCCACCATGCTGGGGCAGTCCAAAAATGCGTACCAGGCCGAAATAGATTCTGCCTGTGAGATGATAGACTTTCTGCGCTTTAATGTCTACTTCATGAGCCAGATATACAGCCAGCAGCCAAAATCCAGTCCCGGTATATGGAACCGCATTGAGCAGCGGGCCCTGGAAGGGTTTGTGTTTGCCTTAACCCCTTTTAACTTTACGGCCATTGCCGGTAATTTACCCACTGCTCCGGCTATGATGGGTAATACGGTGGTGTGGAAACCTGCTTACAGCCAGATTTATTCAGCGCATGTGCTGATGCAGGTATTCCGGGAGGCCGGCGTACCTGACGGTGTAATCAACCTGATTTATGTAGATGGCCCGGCTGCCGGAGAGATTATATTCAAACACAGGGATTTTGCTGGCATCCATTTTACTGGTAGCACAGGCGTATTCCAGCATATCTGGCGCACGATTGGGGAGAATATTTCCCGCTACAAAGGGTATCCGCGCATTGTGGGCGAAACCGGCGGCAAAGATTTCGTGATTGCTCATAAGTCGGCCAATGCCAGGGCCTTTGCTACTGCTTTGCTACGGGGTGCTTTTGAATACCAGGGCCAGAAGTGTTCGGCTGCCTCACGGGCATATGTACCGTCTAATCTGTGGGAAGAGGTAAAGGGTTATGTTGTCGAAGACCTCAAGACCATGAAGATGGGCGGGGTTGAGGATTTTACCAACTTTTTTAATGCCGTAATAGACGAAAAATCTTTTGATAAGATTGCTAATTACATAGAAGCTGCCCGCAAAGATCCAAAGATTAAGTTTGTTGCCGGTGGCCGCTACGATAAGTCCAAAGGGTATTTTATAGAACCTACCGTACTGGAAACAGCAGATGCCTCTTCTGTTACCATGTGTGAAGAAGTGTTTGGCCCAGTGCTTACTATTTATGTGTACCATGCCGAAAACTTTGAACAAACCCTGGAACTGGCCGATCAAACTTCTCCGTATGCCTTAACGGGTGCCCTCTTTGCCCAGGACCGCTATGCCATTGAGCTAGGCGAGAAGAAGTTAACCCATTCTGCAGGCAATTTCTATATCAATGACAAACCTACTGGTGCAGTAGTGGGGCAGCAGCCTTTTGGCGGCAGCCGGGCATCGGGCACCAACGACAAGGCAGGCTCTATGATTAACTTGCTCCGCTGGGTATCGCCAAGGGTAATTAAAGAAACATTTGTACCAGCCACTGACTACCGCTACCCGTTTTTAGGGGAAGAGTAAGGAGTCTGAACCACGATTTGCAGGATTAGAGGATTGAGGAGCATTAAAACAAGAGAGGATTACGTTTTGAACTGCAGGAGAAAGGCATTAACAAGAGGCATTTGGAGGGTAAAAATCAAAGCAGACTATCTTCTCTCAATCCTCTACTCTTTAAATCTTGCGAATCCTGGTTCAGACCATATTTCCTATGTTTATCCTTTTCATCAGAACTTGCGTAAAAGTTTTATTTAATACGCTTTATATCTATGACAAAAACAGTGAGTATACTTGGCTGCGGATGGTTGGGATTGCCATTGGCAGAATTTCTGATAAGCAAAGGTTT
>JASLAE010000313.1 GCA_030147305.1 Cesiribacter sp. | reverse complement strand
ATGGTAAGTCCGTAAGGAATCAGGGCATCGGGAAAGTCATAAGCAGGGTTGTGCAGGTTAGGTTGGTTTTCTCCGGCTCCCAGACCAAAGAAACCTGCTTTGGCTATGCGGGCATAATGTCCAAAATCCTCTGACCATCGGAAAGGTTCTGACTTTTGATGCATGGAGAGACCCGTTTTTGCAACTGCCGCCTCCATAAGCGTTGCTACCTCCAGGCTATTTTGGGTAACCGGAAAGGCTTCATGATATGAGTAGTGCACTTGCAGTCCCTCTTCTGCTCCAATGGCAGTGATTTGCTGTTCTACGGCTGCCGATAATAGTTTCATGTCAGTTTCCAGGTGTGCACGCAGGGTCAGCTGCAGTATTGCTTCACCAGGTGATGTCCCAAAGGTAGCTTCTCCTAACCGGGCGTGGGTGAGGGTGAGCCATACTTTATCCTGGCAGGAGAGTCTATCGGGTATCGGTGGGAGAGTTTGCAATAGCCTCGACAGTGCGTTGGCAGGTGATACACCAAGGGCTGGTTCTGCCGCATGCGCTGTTCGCCCTAATAACTGAATGCGTAAACCTTTGGATGTGGCACAGAAGGTACCGGTTCTCAGTACAATCTCACCTAGGGGATATCCTGGCAGGTTGTGTAAGCCGAAAATATAGTCAGGTTTTAAAGATAGAAAACGGGGATCTTCCAGCAATGCTTTCGCGCCCTGGCCTGTTTCTTCGGCAGGTTGCATCAGCAACATTACTTTGCCCCGCAGAAGCGATTTCACCTGCAGCAAAGCCGCCAGACCGGCCACCATTGTCATGTGCCCGTCATGTCCGCATTTATGGGAAACACCCGGCTGCAGTGATGCATAGCTGCAGCCATGATCTTCTGCAATTGGCAGAGCATCCATGTCAGCCCTGAACATCAGGGAAGGGCCAGGCGCAGTTCCTTCGAAAACTGCTACAACACCGGTACCCATACCCAGCCGGGTATGCAGCTGGTCAGGTTTATATTTTTCAAGAAAAAGGATAATATGTGCTGCAGTGGCTTCTTCCTTTTCCGATAGTTCCGGGTAGCGATGCAGTTCGTGCCGCAGCTGAATTAATTCGGGGAGTAGTTTTTTTATTGCTTGCTGGGACATTAGGCAATTCTTTTCTCTATGTAATAAGAATTAAGCAAAGAGAGCGCTCCCATATACCGGAGTTTAAAACAAATTTCATCACCCACTTTGTAGCCAGCTTCATTCTGACCCAGGTCCAGCACCAGCATATCGGAGCTAGCACCTACCACACTAAAATCATAACCATCCATGATCAGGTATTTAGGATCTATGTCCAGCAGGCCAACATCCAAAATGGCCCTGCAGCTATGCTGGCCATAAAGGCTGCTGTCTACTTCATGCACTTCTCCTTGGGGATTGGCTGCCATTTCACCAATGGGCACTACGGGTTTTCGCGTAATTTCAATGATTTCAGCAAAAAGCTCGAATACATCGTCCCGCATGCCTTCTACAGTCTTATTGGAAAAGAGGTCCAGCCCGAAGTAAAGCATTTCGCCCACCCTGAAATGATTGATTCCCTTCGGTATTTGCTTCTTAAGCAGCAGAGGCACGGTTACACTGGTACCGCCGGAAATCCAGGGGATCTCCCGGTTAAATTTTAACTCAATGATCTGCTTGTAGAGGCAGAGCTGCACCAGCTTATCCTGCGAAGGCATCACGCCATGCAGACAGTTAAGATTTGTACCTAGGCCTATGACTTCGATGTTAGGCAATTCAAATACATGCTCGTAAAAGTTCACCAGGTTTTCGCCCATCACCCCTTCCCGCAAATCACCGGTTTCTACCATAATAATAACCTTGTGCAGCTTATCCTGTGCCACAGCCTCATCGCTGAGCAGCTTTAGGGTGTAGTACTCAGTATTCATGCTCACATCGGCATATTTGATAATTTTGGTTATGCTGCCCCTGGCCGGAGGCTTGATGTAGCAGGTTTGCACTTCCGGATCGAGCTCCTTGATGCGTTTTAGATTGCTGATGCGTGAATCATGAATTTCCCGAATGCCCATGTCTATGAGCAGCCTCAGGTAATCTTTGTTGCCGCACAATAACTTGGATACTACACCCCAGCTCTGTGAATGTTCTGCAAACAGCGAGGTTAGAAAATTAAAATTATGCCTGAGGTTGTCTTTATAAAGATTAAGATAAGCCATATTAACGTTGCAGACGCATTTCCAGGTATTTGTTGGTAAAACCAAGCCGTTCATAAAGGCGTTTGGCCGGATTGTCAGGCTCTACATGCAGGGCAATGTTGCCGGTGGCAGCAGCAATGGCACGTTGCATCAAAGTTTTCCCCAGCCCTTTGCCACGATGGTTCTGATGTACGGCTATGTAAACAAGTATGTTTTCCGGAATATAACCTTCCATGCCGGTCCTGTTTATGACCACAGCACCTGCAGGCTCACCATGCTCTTTGGCCAGCAAAACAAAGCCGCCCTTGCTGCTATCACTGCTGAGTGCATAGTCTAGACATTTCATGATATCTTCCTTGGCGTCTCCGAAGGCATCGAGGTGTACAAAAAGAAAGTCGGCTATGCTGTTTTTTAAAGAAAGGGTAGGTGCATCTGCTGCAGTTATTACCTGAAATTCCATAGTGTAAGTGCTTTAATGTTGTTGTTAAACAGCCTGCCTGGTTAGTGGCTGCATGGGGTTTAATATTGAAACAGTCCAATAGGTAAAAAGTGATGCCAGGATGCCAAAAAGATTTGCGTCGAGCGCATATGGAAGCGGGGTCTGTAGTAGGGTTAGTAACACTGTAACGCTGCCGCCAACAATCATAGACCAGAATGCAGCCGTGGCATGCCGGTTGCCAAAAAAGAAGGCCGCTACCAATGGCACCAGTAGTCCACTGACCATAAAGGCATAAGAATATAACATTAGGTTAAGCACGTTTTCCATCAACGAGGCCAGCATCAGGGCCAGTGCACCTATGCTAAGGGTTATCCACTGAGACAGCCGCATTGCTCTTGCCTCCGATAATTTAGCTTTTCTCAGGTTGCCTAAAAGATCAGTAACCACATTGCCGGAGGCTGCCATAAGGCAGCTATCTGCCGTAGAAAGAATCGCAGAAAAATAAGCTGACATCATCAAACCCATCAGGCCAACAGGCAATACGGTGCGTAGTAACAGGGGGAGTCCGCTTTCGGCATCTATAGCACTGGCATCGGCCATGCCCATATAAACGAACATGCCTTGCTCGGCTGCTACACGGGAGAGGAGCCCCAGGCTAACGCCCAAAAATGCCATGGTTGGCCACTCAAAAAGACCTGCTATGTACCAGGCTTTTTTAGCCGTTCTGGTATCGCGGCAGGCAAAAATGCGCTGGTAGAGGGTCATGCCCACGAACCAGATAGGAATGATGGTAATGCCCCAGTTGATCAGCTGTACCCCACCGATAGTGTCCAGATGGAAAAAATGTGCAGGCAGTGTGGACTGTATCCCATACCAACCCCCGACCGCCGTATAACAAACAGGTAAACCAATGAAGAGCAGGCCTGCCATCAGGATAATCCACTGCACTGTGTCTGTATAGATAACTGCTTTAATGCCACCCATCACGGTATAGATCACTGCCAGTACACCCATGATGAGCAGGGCAGGTAGGAGCTCCAGACCAACAAAGGTACCAGAGGCCAGCTTGGCACCTGCCAGCAGTTGACTGCTGGTAAAGCCGGTGTAGCCAATAGCAGAGATCAGGCCGGCCAGGATGGCTACCCGTTTACCAAAAAAGTGGCCGTAAAGCTGGGGCAGGGTAAAGAAATTTTTAAAAGCAGGGTTTTCCCGCACACGGGGAATCAGGAGTACGGCTGCAAGCCAGGCGCCCAGCAAGCCGGTAAACAGCATCCATGAACCGGAGAGGCCCATGAGGAAACCAAGCCCACCCAGGCCGATTGAAAAGCCACCGCCTACATCGGTTGCCACAACTGATAAACCAATATGCCAGCTGCCCATCTGGCGGCCACCAACATAATAATCTTCAGCGCCTTTGTTCTTCTTCAGGAAATAAAAACCTATGCCGAGCATTCCCAGCATGTAGGCCAGGAAAATGGCAATATCAATAAAATGCATGAATGCCGTTGGATGACGGATCTCTAAACTAGCAAATTATGGCCGCATAACCTTAAAATGGGCGCTTTTCACCTAAATCTCGTCAGATAGTGCAAGGTATTGTGCTATTTCTGCAATAGCACAATTTCAAACTGGGGGATTCTACAATTTTCGAATATCATGCAGTTTTAGTGGTTCCCATGCGCTGCAAAATCAGTTCTTGTGGTAGGACATAAAAAAAGCCCTGTCGGAACGGACAGGGCTTGATATCACTAAGTGTGTTTATTTATAAATTGTCAGAGGTAAATTTGGCCGTAATGTACTCGCGGTTCATCATGGCAATAAAGTCCTGACTGATTTCCTTTGGGCATTCTACCGAGCAGGCTTGCGTGTTGGTACAGTTGCCAAAACCTTCGGCATCCATTTGTGCTACCATACGTTCCACCCTGTTCTTGCGCTCTACCTTGCCCTGCGGCAGGAGGGCCAGCTGTGATACTTTGGCAGACACAAATAGCATGGCAGATGCATTTTTACAGGCAGCCACGCAGGCGCCACAGGAAATACAGGTAGCAGCATTGAAGGCTTCGTCAGAAATTTTCTTTGGCACCGGTATTTCGTTGGCATCCGGTACACCCCCTGTGTTCACAGAGATATAGCCACCAGCCTGTATGATACGGTCAAAGGCGCTGCGGTCCACCACCAGGTCTTTTACCACCGGAAAAGCCTTGGCGCGCCAGGGCTCTACGGTAATCACATCGCCATCTTTAAAAAGGCGCATGTGCAGCTGGCAGGTTGCCGTGCCTTTAGAAGGTCCATGCGGGCGGCCATTGATGTGCATGGCACAGGAACCACAGATACCTTCGCGGCAATCGTGGTCGAAATGCACAGGCTCTTCGCCTTCTCGCTCCAGTCTTTCGTTCAGCACGTCCATCATTTCCAAAAAGGACATATGATGGTTAATATCCGTCATTTCATATGTTTTGAACCCACCCTTATCGGCCGGGCCTTTCTGTCTCCAGACATTCAGTGTCAGATTCATATTATTTGTAGCTTCTTTGGGTGAGTTTCACATTTTCAAATACAAGGTCTTCTTTGTGCAGTACCGGCTCGCCATTGGGTCCGCCATATTGCCAGGCAGCTACATAAGAGAAGTCATCGTCGTTTCGCAGAGCTTCACCTTCTGGGGTTTGGTATTCGTCCCGGAAGTGGCCGCCGCAGCTTTCTTCGCGGTGCAGGGCATCGCGAATCATCAGCTCGCCCAGCTCCAGAAAGTCTGCCACACGGTTGGCTTTCTCCAGGGACATGTTCAGTTCTTCGGCAGAGCCGCCTACTTTTACGTCTCTCCAGAAATCTGCCCGAAGCTGCTGCACCAGGCCAATGGCTTTGGTAAGCCCTTCTGCATTGCGGGCCATACCGCAGTACTCCCACATGATGCTGCCCAGCTCGCGATGAAAATCATCAACGGTACGCGTGCCTTTGATGCTTAACAGCTTATTGATGCCATCTTTTACAGCCCGCTCTGCTTCTTCGAAAGCCGGATGGTTTACATCTACTTTCTGGAAGGGCAGGTTGGCAATATAATCACCCATGGTATAAGGGATCACAAAATAACCATCGGCAAGTCCCTGCATAAGTGCGGAAGCACCCAGTCGGTTGGCGCCGTGGTCTGAGAAGTTCGCCTCACCCAGGGCATAAAGACCGGGGATATTGGTCATCAGGTTATAATCTACCCAAAGGCCACCCATGGTGTAGTGCACCGCAGGGTATATCATCATAGGCAGCGTGTAAGGATCGTCGCCTGTGATCTTTTCGTACATCTCAAAAAGATTGCCGTAGCGAGCTTCGATGGTGTTTTTACCGTCTCGGCGAATGGCATCGGCAAAGTCCAGGTATACGGCAAGGCCTGTTCCGCCAACGCCGCGCCCTTCGTCACATACGTACTTGGCATTGCGGCTGGCTACGTCGCGGGGCACCAGGTTACCAAAGCTTGGATAACGGCGCTCCAGGAAGTAATCACGTGCTTCCTCTGGCAGATCCGTTGGCTTAATCTCACCCTTCCTGATCCGCTCGGCATCTTCCAGGGACTTAGGAACCCAAACACGCCCATCATTCCGCAGCGATTCAGACATCAGCGTTAGTTTGGACTGGTACAAACCGGATACCGGAATACAGGTTGGGTGAATTTGAGTAAAGCATGGGTTGGCAAACAGCGCGCCTTTGCGGTGGGCTCTCCAGGCTGCCGTAGTGTTAGAGGCCATGGCGTTGGTAGAGAGGTAAAATACGTTGCCATAACCACCGGTACATAATAGTACAGCATGGCCCGCATGACGCTCCACTTTACCGGTTATCAGGTTACGGGTAATGATGCCTTTGGCATGGCCATCGATCATCACCAGGTCCAGCATCTCGGTGCGGGTATAGAGTTTTATTTTACCGGTAGCCACCTGGCGGCTCAGGGCCTGATAAGCTCCAATAAGCAGCTGCTGTCCAGTCTGCCCTTTGGCATAGAAAGTACGGCTTACCTGAGCACCACCAAAAGAGCGGTTGTCCAACAGTCCGCCATATTCACGGGCAAAGGGTACGCCCTGTGCCACGCACTGGTCAATGATATTAACGGAAACCTGCGCCAGGCGATAAACATTGCCCTCGCGGCTGCGATAGTCGCCACCTTTTACTGTATCGTAAAACAGGCGGTACACAGAGTCACCGTCGTTCTGGTAATTTTTTGCAGCATTAATGCCACCTTGCGCAGCAATAGAGTGTGCTCTACGGGGGCTATCGTGGAAAGTAAAAACTTTAACGTTATAACCTAATTCGGCCAGGGAAGCAGCTGCCGAAGCGCCGGCCAAACCTGTGCCTACTACTATAATATCGAACTTACGCTTATTGGCCGGATTTACCAGCTTGACGTTGAATTTGTGTTTTTCCCACTTTTCCGCCAGCGGCCCTTCCGGTATTCTAGAATTAAGATTCATGGAGTTTCTGGGATTAATGATTTATGTTACGGAAAAAGTAGATGTACAATGGCATTGCGGCAAACAAAATCGGAACGATAATGGAAAACCAAAAGCCTACGTTACGGATAATTGGCCAGTACTTCTTATGTCGCCAGCCAAGTGTCTGGAAGGCACTGGAAAAGCCGTGCATCAGGTGAAAAGAAAGGAACACCATCATCACAACATACAGCGCCGTGTACCATAGCTGAGAAAAAGAAGTCTGTACCACATGGTATAAGTTTTTAATGTCGCCGCCTTCCTCATAATTAACTGTAGGAACGAGACCCCATTTCAAAGAATACCAAAAGTTACCCATGTGAATAACAATGAAAATAAGCACAAGGGTTCCTAAAATTCCCATATTACGGGAAGACCAGGAAACGTGCGGGGAGGGGGCTGCCTTCTTATAACTTACCGGACGTGCCTTACGGTTATGGATGGCGAGCAATATTGTAATAACAACGTGCGCCACAATGGTGGCATACAGCAAATACCGGACAATCATGATGCCCAGATTGCCTGTCATAAATTCGGTATACTCATTAAAAGCCCTTCCTTCGTCAGGTTTGAAAAGCAATAAATTGCCAGTAACGTGACCTATCAAAAAGATGATGAGAAAGAGACCGGTAAGGGCAGTCAGGAATTTACGACCAATGGAACTCGAAAACGTTTGTGTTAACCAACTCATGGGATGTTTCTAGATTTGAAACCTGTTTATATTAGCCGGCCAAAAATACATTAGGAAGCTATAGCAACCAATGAAAGCCAACAATTTTAACGATTCTAAATAAGGAAATAGAAAAGCCATAAAAGAAAATGCGACTCTTGACGTTCAATTTGCGTATATATTTGTTACTTTAATGAAAAACCATACATAGGGCGTAACATACGGTCCTTACGGGAGGTTATAAGTTAGAGTGACAATTTTTCCCTGACAAATGAAAAGCCTTTACTATTTGCGCACGCTACTCCTCTTGCTTGTGAGCACTTTTCTGGTTCATAATGCAGCTGCCACCCATATTCGCGCCGGGGAGATTACAGCCCGTCGGCTGGACCCCCAGAGCTTCACCTACGAAATTACCCTTCGCGGTTATGCAGATCGGGATTCTCAGGTAATTTTTGGCAGCAATGGTACACTGGACTTCGGCGATGGTACCTCCATATTGTTAACCAATGACTTAGATCCCAACAGTCCGGATTACATACCCCGAACGGCCATCAGTGAAGATACCTGGATGTATGAGCTAAAGATCAATCATACCTTTCCCGCGGCCCGTTCTTATACTGTTTCCTTTAGAGAGTTCTATCGTAACGAAGGCATCCTGAACATGGACAATTCAGTCAATATGCCTTTCTATATAGAGACCGTTATAGTTATTGATCCTTTCCTGGGCGTAAACAACACCCCTGAGCTGCTGGTCCCCCCGGTAGACAAAGCTGCTGTCGGCAAACTTTACATTCACAACCCGGGTGCCTACGATGTAGATGGTGACAGTATATCCTATCGCCTGGTAGTAAGCCGTCAGGACCAAACAACAGAGGTGGCTAATTATCGTTATCCACACTTAACATTTCCTCAGGGCGACCCACGCAATGGCACCAGTCTGGACGGCGGTGCGCCGGAACTGACCCTGGATGCCATTACCGGTGATCTTGTCTGGAACACACCAGGCACGGCAGGGGAGTACAACGTTGCCTTTTATGTAGAAGAATGGCGTAAAATTCAGGGCGAGTACTTCCAGCTTGGCTATGTTACCCGCGATATGCAAATTATTGTGGAGGATACCGATAACGAACCTCCGGTTATTGAG
>JASLAE010000306.1 GCA_030147305.1 Cesiribacter sp. | reverse complement strand
ATGGTAATCACCGTAAGTTTGCTGGTCTGCATGCCAGAGCCATTTGTTAATAGCAGCCTTGCGGGCCTCGGCCTTTTGCTCAAATGCATCGGCTTGCTCCTCATTGCCGGCGGCAAGATGCAGTTCCGCAATAATATTCTCGAGCTGATAAAGGAGGCTATTGAGATCTACCGGCACAATGGCAGTTGTCTGTATGGTCCTTAAGTTTTGGCTGTCGTTAAACCAGCGGCTGCTAAAGTCCCAACCGGATTCTGCACCGGCTTTAAGTTCACGATAGACTTGTGGCCGTTGCGCTTCCGGAAAGGCGTCTGCTGTTTCTACATCTTCTCTGTAGCTCTCTGGTCTTGGCGTGTTGCTGTCGTCGTAATAATGATTGAGAAGGCTGCCATCTTCCATGCGTACTACCCGGCGGTGGCGCTGTCCTGGCTGAAGGGCTGCTGCCCCATCCATCCAGAAGCTATATTCTTTTTCTAACTGAGGCAAAAATGCAAGCGCTTCTTTTGTGCCTTTGTACTGCTGATAGAGGGAAACCATGGCACCAAAGAAAGGTGGCTGAGAACGGCTTAAATAATAGGAGCGGTTTCCATTCGGTATATGACCCACTTCATCAATGATCCACGCAAAATTTTTGAGCATATTTTCCAGTAGATCCATTCTTCCGCTGGCGGCCAATCCATACATGGTAAAGTAGCTATCCCAGTAATAAATTTCCCGAAAGCGACCGCCGGGAACCACATAAGCATAGGGTAGTGGGATCAGGGAAGACCAGGCTTCTTCTTCATCTGCTTCCCGGGTAAGATAATTCCAATGATTGGTAACATGATCTTCCATGCTTAGCTGCAGATTGCTTTGAAACTCATCAGCCTCACTGCCTGGAATTTCAAAATGCTCCTCTACAAAAGCTTTTAGATCGAAATCTTTAGATGATTTCTGCTCCTGGTATTTTTTTAGTATTTCCGCAGGTGCAACTTTAGGTCTACAGTCAACAAAGGTCTTGCCATCAGGAAATACTCTACCCAACTGTACTGCCCTGAAAAGTTCTGCCAAATGCTCGGCAGGTTTGTAATAGTCTGTCTGTTGCAGCGCCGAAGCATTTGCTGAAGGCTGCTGCACATCAGTTTGGGGTGTCGACTGGCAGGCAATCGCGACACTTAGCAGCATAAAGTAGACTGTTGGTTTCATAAAAGATCATTTTTGTAGCAGCAAACTTATCTCATATATCCATGATAAAATCGAAGAATCCTGCATTTTGGCCTTTGGGCCTTACCACCAGCAGCGGAAAACGTGAATTCATCTGAATTGCCCTTTCTGCAATGCTACCCAGGAACAGGGCAGTTGCTGCTGTTCTTCCCTTCGCGCCTATGATAATCATATCTGCTTCAATCTCTATGGCTTTATCATAGATATCAGACATTAGGTTATCATTCTTGTCCAATGAATAAACGTCTTTTATTTTCTGATTTTTTAGATCGATCTTTTTGATGAAGGTTTTGTATTCCTTTCTGGCATGCTTCTCCATGATGGCTGAAAACTCTTCGAAACTTTTGCCGGAATAATGGTAACCGGGGGGTACATTATATACATTCTGCACCACCAGCTGAACATTGGTTCCGGTAAGTCTTGCAATGTCTACTGCTGTTTCCAAGGCAAGTTCAGAATGTTCTGAAAAGTCTGAAGGTATCAGGATTTTGCGAATGTTTGGTTCACTTCCTTCAGGCACAATCAGCAGGTTGCAGGCAGCCCTGCGTGCCAAGCGTTGTACCATTACACCACTACCTTCAAGAGATACTTTGCGTCCTGCAATGATCAGGTCTATATCAGAATCCTGTGCAATCTGTAATAGCTTTTTGGCTGGTGCGCCATCTTTTACAATATACTGAAGCTTAACCTGCTTTTTTTTCACATCGTCCATGTCAAAATTATCCTGCACCACGGACATCATCTTTTCCTTTCTTTCCCCAATTGCAGTATCTACCAGGCCAGGAAATTCTTTCATGACACTTTCCGGTATATGAAATTTTCGGATTATGTTAACGAAGTAAAGCCTGTCTGCTGGTGTATTTTTAAGGACGAAAGCCGCAAAACGAATAAGCTCGACATCCATTGCAGTTAAATCCAGCGCTACCAGAATCCTTTTTATTGGGTACATTCAGTTAAAAGAATTTTTAAACTTCTACTTTTTTAAACGCAATAATTGCATCGGCCAGCTGCTCCATCTGTTCTTTTGAGTGTGCGGGAAAGTTGGCGATACGAATATGCTTATCCTTGTACTTTCCATATCCGCCACTAACCTCCAGCTTTTGCTTTGCCAGGAACTCCATCAGGGCTTTGTGTTGCAGGGGGTCATGCAATGCAGCAACAATGGTGGTTTTACTCCTGCAGTTCTTTTTTTCCACAAATGGTGCCATGTACTGGCAGTCTTCCAGGGCCTGATACAGAATGGCTGCTTTCTGATCGGTTTCGCGGCGTATCTGCTCAATGCCTTTCATATTCATCTCCTCTGCCACTTTACCCAGTAAATAGATTCCAAGCACATTGGGCGTTATTGGCGTTTCATAAACTTCTGCCTTTTCTATCAGGCTGGGGAGGCTGTGAAAAGCACCTACACTTTTACCACTTTCCTGCTTTTTAGAAGCTTTGGAAAGACAGCTTTCATTTACAATCAGCACCCCCAGACCAGCAGGCAGACCAAATCCTTTCTGTACGGAGAAGAATAGGCTGTCTACTGCTTCGATAGGAAAGGTTATATAAGGTGCCGCTGATACCACATCCACGGCGAGCAGTGTATCCGGAAAGCCTTTGCGTATGTCTACAATATCCTGCACCGGCTGCATGGCGCCAGTACTAGTTTCATTGTAGGTGAGTGCTAATAATTCACTGTCGTTAGAGAGCAGCAAATTTTTGGGCTGACAACATTGGCCATCTGCAGCTTCCACAATTTCTGTTTCGAGGCCGAGCTCCTGCGCAGTTTGTGCAAAACGCTTGGAGAATGCACCATTGACCAGGTGGCAGGATTTTTTTTCGACACAGCTTTGCAGAATGCGTTCCCAGGCTTCTGAGCCCGAGTTAATAAATAGCACATAATAGCTTTCCGGTAACTGCAGCAGCTCGCGCAGGTGGCCTGCCGCATGGCGGTAAAGATTCTGAAAAGCAGTGCCCCGGTGGCTCATGGAAGGTATCTGTTTTCTGAATGCCTCTTTCATGTGCATCTCCACAGAAAAAAACATTTCGGAGGGGCCAACTGTAAAGTAGATGTTCTTGCTCATATAAAGAAGCACAACCGCTGTTGGGCAAAAATTGTTAATGCGGGATCAGGTAGTAAAAAAAAAGCCCGTATAGACGAAATACAAGTAAATGCCCTAAAAAACCTAACATTCACTTCTTTTAAGAAAGAAAATTTGAGTGGCAGGAAATTATTTTCTTCCATAATGTATTTACATTTGTAGACCAAAAGGAAGTAAGATATAAAAATATAGCCCACATTGGCCCTATACGTTTTTCAAACTTAACAATTATACTAATAACGAGTGAAGCCTACCGGAGAAACCGGGCCTCAATCCTGAAGTAATTCAGGGTCATTCCAGGAAACTGGGGTGTTAACAGTGGAGGGTTGATGTGGACGGGCAGCTCAAAACGTGTCTTATAGGAGGTTTGACAAAACCCTTAGGGGCCTTTGTGGGTATTTTTATGAAGACGCTATACGCTCTCTTTTGTACGTTGAGTATTCTTTTGCTGCTTTCCTGCTCAGAAGAGCCTCCTGCCCAGGAGGTACAGGGCGCCGACACTTTGGAACCAGCACCTTACCTGTACAAGCCTCCCACAACCGCTACCGCTGGTATACCTACTGCAAAGCTTAAAAAGGAAGATCTGGCAGAAGCCTTTGTTTCACGCCTCAGTACCCATGCACCCGCAGGTATTGTAGTAATGCAGCAGGAAAAACTGGTTCTTGAAGAGTATTATGAGCTTGATTCTACTGCACTGCTCTGCACGGGATCCTTATTTCCAGCCTATACGGGAGCATTATTAGGCAGTCTGTATAAGCGTAACACGCATATTCCGCGTGCATTAATTCCCTTACAGGCCCTTTACCCAAATGACCTGGCAGCTTCTGCAGTGCCATTTGGATCAATTGATTGGCCAGTTGATACTGCACTACAGCAGCAACAAACCGCTATTTTTCAGCAAATGATTGAAAATAAAGCAGGCCTTTCTCAGGGCTTGGCTGCGGAAGAATATTTGTTTGAACCGCTGCAGATTGATGATTATAAATGGGAGGAGGGGTCTTTGTGTCTACACCCGCATGCTGTGTTACAGCTGGGGAGCCTGTGGGTTCGTAGGGGCCGCTGGGCCAACAAGCAGCTGCTGCCAGACCTGTTGATACAACATGTACTTGCACCCGCCTATGCGCCTTCTACAGGCGCCCGTACAAAGGCCTATGGATGGAATTATTACAGACTGATGGCCAAAGGCCGAAAGCAGCCAGTGCTCTACTGGAAAGGAGATGGTTTTTATCTGTTCCTGTTGCCGGAGGTGGAGGCAGTAGCCCTGCTGCAGGGCGGGGAGGAACTGATGCCAGATGCCTGGGAGTGGATGCAAAATTACCTGATACCCTCCCTAACACCATAAAAAACCGCCTTACATTAAAATCATGCAGGCGGTTATTCAAAAAAGATTTATTAAAGTATATCAGGGGAATAAACCCAGTTCTATATAATTGGCGGCTATACGGTCTAGGGCAACAACAAAGGCGGCTGTTCGCAGATTCGGCAGATTCTTTTGATTTCGTTTTTCCAGATTAGTGTGATAAGCCGTCACCATGCTTTCTTCAAGCCCGGATTTTACAAGATCCCTTTCACTTGCGCCCACCACTATTTCTTTTTTCATCTCTGTGGTAAGCTTCACCCCGCTGGCTTTTTCAATCGCATCTACCAGTCGTTGATTATTTAATTCATTATAGCGGCGGTCAATTCTGCCTAGTTGCACACGGCTCAGGTTCTTCAGCCATTCAAAGTAACTCACCGTAACACCACCAGCATTCAGGTACATATCGGGGATAAGCATAACGCCCCGGCTATTTAAAATTTCTTCTGCATCGGCAGTTACAGGGCCATTTGCGCCTTCTCCAATTATCTTTGCTTTAATTCTGGCTGCATTTTCTTTGGTAACCTGACCTTCCAGCGCAGCAGGCACCAGAATATCACAGTCTAATTCCAGCATCTCTAAAGAATTCTTAACATTCTGGCTGTTCCTGAAATTGAGGATACTTTTAGATTCTCTTCTATGCTTATAAACTTCATCTACATCAAGGCCATTTTCATCCAAAATGCCTCCTTCATATTCGGCAATGCCAATGATCAGTGCTCCCTGTTCCTGCAGAAATTTAGCACTATGATAGCCTACATTTCCTAGTCCCTGAACAATAACCCGCTTACCGGCCAGTCCGGGGGTAAGGCCCAGCTTTTTCATATCTTCTGTCATGCTGCAGGCTTCCCGCAAGCCAAACATAACGCCCATGCCTGTTGCTTCGTTACGCCCGTTTATACCACTTTGTGTAAGCGGCTTTCCTGTAACGCAACCTGAGGCATTGATTGTACCGGGGAAAAACTCCTGGTAAGTGCTGTAAATCCAGGCCATTTCCCGGGGTCCTGTTCCATAGTCGGGTGCCGGAACATCCAGCGCAGGGCCTATAAAGTTCTTTTTAATCAGCTCCATGGTGTAGCGGCGGGTAATCCGTTCCAGTGTTCTGCTGTCGTAATGCGATATGTTAATCTTAACACCACCTTTCGCCCCGCCAAATGGCACATTCAGCAAAGCACATTTGTAGGTCATCAGTGCTGCGAGTGCTTTTACCTCATCCTCATTTACAGTTTCTGCATAACGTATTCCTCCTTTGGTTGGCATCTTGTGGTGCGAGTGCTGAACCCGGTAGGCCTCTATCACCTGGTAACTGCCATCGTCCAGCATAATTGGGAAAAAGAATTTGTAGATGCTGTTGCACTGCTTGATTTGTTCTATTAATCCCGTGGGATAATTTGTATATCGGGCGGCGCTGTCTACAAAATCACAAACGTCATTGAAAAAACTGTAATTGGGTACTGTTTCCATATTGAGATGATTCTTGATGAGTCTTTACTTACTCATTAATCAGAATTAGCAGACTACTGTTTATTCTTTTAGTGATTACAGCCCCAAGACCCTAACACAAAATGCTTAAAACAACATTTAGCAGCTGCAGCAGCTACTGCTAAAATTTTTCTTAAAGCGCTTTCATTTCCTGGCACTCTTTCTGCTGTACTACAATAAGTTGAATTCATAAATGCACTTTAAGAAACTTATTGAATATGAAAAAGTACTTTTTAGGCCTGGTTATCTTCTTCCTTGCCTTGGGAACAAATGCGATGAATTTATCAGCCATAGCACAGGCGCCGGCACTTATAAATGACAGCATTAACTTAGACCATCTAATGGCCATGGATAAGGCTAAGTTCAAAGGAAAAACTGTTTCTGAATTTATCAGCAGTGAAGAAGCGAAAGGCTATTCAGAGATAAACTATCAAACCACTGAAGCTGGGAGCTTAGAAGCAATCAGGTTCAAATACACTGACAACCTTTATTTACAGGTTAATCTGAAAGCAATCCTGGCGCCAGAGCGTTCAGCAAAAGAAAATGCATGGAAACTCGAGGCACTGAAAGAAGAAGTTATTAGCGAAATAGGGGTAATTTTTGTAATGCATGACCATTGAGGCAGGCAGCTACATGGCTTCGTCG
>JASLAE010000273.1 GCA_030147305.1 Cesiribacter sp. | reverse complement strand
AGTTTACTTCCCTGAGCACCCCTACGGCAAATTGCACAACACTTCCATATTTGTACGGAAGCTTAAATTCCTCCCTTTTTTTTTCAATGGGTCTGATTGATTGATTTTCCTCCGCTGCCATTCTCAGTGTTGTATTAAAATGAATACAAACTAATTGGAATATAATTATTACAGCCTTACTCATGAATGATCAATAATCATCCATTAGTTAAAATTAAATATGGTGAAAACATTTTATATAAAAATTATTTACTATGTTTACATAATATATTCTACTCGTCATTCATGAATAAAATTGTCACATCCCTGGCTATCCTGCTCTCTTCTACAACTGCTTTTTTATCTAACAAGAGTGATAACAAGAGGGTGATAGGTAGCGTGGGTAACTTAGTACCTCTGAGTATAAAGATGTTGAACAATGATTTCCAAGTCTAAGGTATCATAGCGTTTGGCGGTGTATAGTCATGATCTGAGTAGAAAATGGGGCTATTAGAGACTTGCACCTAAAAGATTTAGCATTTACAGACAAATCAATACCTTCTTAATCGCTAAACATTTTAACAATCATGCAAACTAAAATTCAAAGTTTATCACCCTGGCGCATAGGTACTGCTGCCCTGGTTATTTGCAGCATACTTGGCAGCTATTTACTAGGCTCACCGCGTAGCCGTAAGCGTCCGAACCAGGTTTTCAAAAAGACACAGGAAGACCTTGATGAAAACCTGATTGCTCCAGCTAATGCAACTTTCCCACTTGTTTGGACTGTCATATACCTGGGCAAGATGGCACTAGCCGTTCACCAGGCGCTTCCTTCTCAGCAGAATAATCCACGGTATCAGGCGGCGCAGCCCTGGCTGTGCATCAGCTATGGGCTCAATGCCCTCTTTGGATACTTCTTTTCACAGGACACCAAAATTGGTCGGGTAGGCAGCGGCCTTACAACCATTGCCATGCTTCCACCCGCACTCATGCTTCATAAGCAGCTGGCAATTGGCCAGACAGTGGTACCACAGCCGGAAAAATTATTTCAAAAAGCTGTCAGCCTATACACTGGCTGGCTTACAGTAGCTTCGGCAGTAGGAATAACTAACTTATTGCTTCAGGCGGGCTATCGGGTCCCTGTTACCCAGGCTAGCCGTTGGGCTTATGGAGTGCTGCCAGTTGTGGGCGTGCTGGGTATTACCGTAGCAAAGCAGCTGAAAGATCCATATTACCTGTTACCATTTGTGGCTGCCTTCTCCGGAATTACTGCCAAGCAATACCATCAACAGCAGGGAGTAGCTGCAATAGCATCACTTTGTGCGTTAGTTACTAGCATGCAGATAGGAAAGAGCCTCCGAAAATACAATAAGGACCTACCTATTCCTATCTCTTGAAGCGGGGCGGGATAGCAATGTGCCTTTATCATCAGCTATATGCAAAAGCATGTGGAAACATTCAACCGCCTAGGTTACGTGATCCGCGGCTGGTGAATAATAGATTTTGTTATATTGCATTAGCGACAAGGGAAAAATATAAAAGTATTGTAACACTCAAGATAAGCATTGTATCCCATAGGCAGTCGGTCCGGTGTAACTTTCCATCTTACTATCAAGACCCTATGCATGCTTCAAGTTATTACATGTTAAGCTTTTCTTTACTCCCTCTGGCATTCATTAATGTTCTCGGGTTTACCAAAGAGCACCAGGATATCACTGGTCTCTAGTACTGCAGAGGGATGTACAACGCTTGCAACTTCCGGCTTTAGTTTAGCCTTAGCATTATCCTAGCAGTTGGTTTTACTGCCGCTTCGGCGACGGTTGGACGCTGCCATCCGATCCTGTCTTGGCGGATCAATGCATAGCCCGGAGCTCATTACTTAACGCATCACAAGCATACACGGCGTCGTTCGATGCACGCCTCTATCTGATCGGATGGCTGGAGCCATGCAAGATGGAGGCTTGATTGAATAGCCTATTTTTGAGTGCCATTTTAAGGGCAGCTAATGTTGTTCATTGATTCAAGCTCAAGGATTGCTTGAGCAGGCAAAATTCTCTACGAATACAAACGCCCGCAATTGAGCTGTAAAAGAATGGCTCCTGAACTGGCTCATCAGCAGAAAGGAACGCTAAAGAGGCTATAAAGCAGCTTTTCTGTACACAGCTTTTAAAATAAAATCTACAATGGGCTGCGGGTTGGCTAAACTGTGGGGGTGGTGGTTTACGCCCGGCTTATGAATTACCCTTATGTCCCCACCCAGGGCTTTTACCTTTTGCTCAAATAATGCCGTATTCTCGGCTACTGGCACCACATCGTCGGCATCGCCTACCACGTGCAGCATCGGGTATCTGCCTTTCACAATTTTGGCTACGTTATCCAGCGGGTTATTTTTAAAGCTTCTTGTTTCTGCGTCGGTTGTATAACCATACGCTTGTTTAAACTTTTCCCATTCCTTAGGGCTGCCGGAGCCTTTTCCCTGCCCACCGGGCCAGCTGCGCACATCCAGCACCGGCGCATCGGCATATACCGCCACTACTTTGCCCGGATTTTGGGCAGCCCAGTTATAGGCATACACCCCGCCACGACTCATGGCTTCCAGCACTGCTTTTTTGGCTAATCCGGCCTGCTGAAGCAGGGAATAAAAGTTATTCCAAAGCTTTACCGCTTCCTGGTTTCCAAATAATTCAGAAGCATCGATATAGACCACATGAAAGCCCCGATCTAATAAAGCGATATCGGTTTGGGGTTCATGGCCAAAAAACCGGGCCCGCCACACCCAGGGCTTGCCCTGGGCAACCACCCGTGGCTTTACAATTTTTGCCTCGCGTCCCCTAAATGTAAAAGTAGCGCAGTCGTATCCCCAGAAATTGGTTACCTGGTAGGGTTGCTTTAGCTTCTCAAAAATATCAAAATGGGGAACCGTTTTGTTTTGGATATAGGCGGCCAAACGTTGGGCCAGCAGCAATGCCCCTGCAGCATTGGGATGCAGTTGGTCCGGAAACAAATCCCGCTTTTCGAGGGTAAGGGCATGCAGGTCTACCAGCTCCAGCTTTTCTTCGTACGCTACCTGCCGGATGCGGGGTATAATCTGGTTTAAGATAACAGCGTCGGTTTGCAGGGCCGTATCGGTAAGATAAGAAGTGACCGGCAGGGCCAGTATAATCCGGGGCCGGGAGGGCAGTTCCCGGAAAGACGCTACCAGCTTTTTGTAATCCTTTACAAAATCCTGTTCTATTTTAAATTTATAAGGTGAGCGGCTGTCGTTCGTACCCATTTTTATAATGACAATATCGGGGTTAGCGGCCAGGGCTTCCTGGTATCTGGAGGTAGCCCGGTAGGAAGCATCCGTCTCCATCACGGTCATGGAACTAACCCCAAAATTCATGACATCATAATCGTAGCCCAACAAGTTTTGCAACTGCGCCGGATAAGCTTCCGTCTGCGGGAAATCTAGCCTGGCCCCCTGGGTAATGCTGTTGCCAATACAGGCAACCCGCACCCTTTTGGCAGCCATGCCATTTAGGGTAGCCCGGAGGCGCTTTTCAATCTGCTCATATTTCTGTTGGGCCTCTGCCAAAGGCAACCCCGGCGCCATGCCGGGCCGTTTATGGCCAGTGGCCTGGAGCCAGGCATCTTTCATAATCGCCTGTCGTTGGCCCACCAGTTTGTAAATTTCTTTTCCGTGGGGATGCGCCTGCAGGGTGGTTAGCACATCAGGGGCCTCTCCTACTTTTTCGCCCAGGTACTCCAGCGTAGCCCGGGCCATAAGCCAGTGACCCAAAACTCCCGGATGTACGCCATCCTGGGCCAGCTTGAAATCCGGTTGGGTTTGCCTTTTGGATTCCAGGTACCGGGTCATGGGCGTATGTATATCGGCCACTTCCCAGTTAAGCGAATCCCGTTGGCTCAATAGCCAATCCGTATACTTATCTAATACCAGATTATACCCTTTCGTACCCAGCGATTCATCA
>JASLAE010000222.1 GCA_030147305.1 Cesiribacter sp. | reverse complement strand
TGGATGATGGCACCTCGGGCCTATGGACCATTAAGCGCATGGGTGGTATTGCCATTTGCCAGAGCCCGGAAGAAGCTACCTTTCCGGAAATGCCCCAAAGCGCAGTAAAATATGTAGAAACTGATTATATCATTAAAATTGCCGAGATGGGTGCAATTTTAAGCAGGCTCGTCGCTGAATCTGTCGGTAAAAAACAAAAGGTTGCTAAAGAAAAATTAGACCTGTTAGCGCTGGAGGTTCAAATTGCCAGCTCGGACAATGCTTTAGAAAAGGGTATTATGGAGAAAGGCGATATGGCTGCCTTTACCTGCCCGAGTTGCCATGGTGCCCTGGTAAAATTGCAGGAAGGAAACCGGGTGCGCTACCGATGCCATACCGGCCACGCCTATACCGCCAGTGCGCTGCTGGCGGCTGTTACCGAATCGGTTGAAGAAACGCTCTGGCAGGCCATGCGAGGACTGGAAGAAACCTCCATGCTGCTCCAGCACATTGGTGAGCACATTATGGATGCAGGAGATCATGAAGCGGCCAACCTCTTTATGAAGAAATCCAATGAAACAGCAGCAAGGGCACGCGTGGTACATGATTCTATTTTTAAGCATGAGCGCCTAAGTGCAGACATGCAGTTTGAACAAGACCGGGAACAAAATTGAGCTGCAGGCGTCAGCGTTGTGCTTACACTTACGCTAACGCTCCAGACTGATGTTGAAGCTGCCGTCCATGACCAGTTTACCATCTACTGCTGCTGTTGCGCCCGGTACCTGCAGCCCTTTTAACTTGCTGGTCTTGCCCTTGCTCAGGAGATCGTAAATGTTTCTGTCTGTTAACTTTTTACCCAGGATCTCGAAAGGTATTTTAAAACCACATACTCTAAAATTTGCACAACCCCAGGCCGTATTGCCTTTCATCAGCGGCTGGTCTTTGCATTTGGGGCAGCGCATGTCCGCTGGCTTAAGCACTTCTTTGGGTGCTTTAGGTTTTGCAGCGCTGGGCTTTGCTTTCTCCTTTTTTTCGGGTTTCTCCGTAACAACCACCGGTTCTGCAGCAATGGTAATGGGCCGGTAGGTGTTTTGCTTTACCTCCTGGGTAAGCGCAACCACCATCTGTATAAGCTCCTGTTTAAAGGTATCCAGCTGGTATTCTCCTTTTTCAATAAGCCGCAGCTTGCGTTCCCACTGACCAGTAAGCTCAGGGCTTTTTAACAGCTCATTGTGGATGGTATCGATCAGGTCCATGCCCGTTTGGGTGGCAAACAGGTTCTTTTTTTTCTTTTCGATGTATTGCCGCTTAATTAAGGTTTCTATGATGTTGGCCCTGGTAGAAGGGCGGCCAATCCCATTGTCCTTTAGGAGCTCTCGCATTTCGTCGTCCTCTACCTGCTTTCCGGCTGTTTCCATCGCCCGCAGCAGGGTGGCTTCGGTAAAGGGCTTGGGCGGACTGGTTTTTCCCTGGTGCACCCGGGGGCTGTGCGGACCGCTTTCTCCGACCACAAATTCAGGCATGGTCTTTTCTTCTACCTCTGCTTTCTCTTCCTCTTCTTTTTTGGCAGGGCTGTCTTTGGCATACACTTCTTTCCAGCCAGGCTCCAGAATCTGCTTGCCGGTTGCCTTAAACTCCAGCTTTTCCACTTTGCCTAAGACTGTGGTGTTTGCGATTTTACACTCCGGATAAAAGACAGCAATAAAGCGCCGGGCAATCAGATCATAGACCCTTTTCTCTTCGGGCTTCAACCCAGCAGGCAATACCTCCGTGGGAATAATGGCATGGTGATCCGTAACTTTTTTATCGTCGAATACTGTCTTTGATTTGGGAATAGGCTTTGCCAGTACCGGGGCTGTTAAATCCCGGTAGTACTGCATGCTTTCCAGAATGCCGGCGATTTTAGGATGCAGGTCTTCGGAAAGGTAGGTTGTATCTACCCGCGGATAGGTTACAAACTTCTTTTCGTAAAGGCTTTGCACCCACTTGAGCGTATCTTCTGCCGCATAGCCAAACTTTTTATTGGCCTCAACCTGCAGGCCCGTCAGGTCGAACAGGCGGGGGTTGCCTTCTTTTCCTTCCTTCCGCTCAAAAGAAGTGATCTCGAAAATAGGGTGCTGCTCCAGATAGGCCAGCCCTTTCTGCGCCCTTTCCGGATCTGTGATCCTGTCGATGGTTGCCGTAAATTCCGTATCGCGATAAATGGTTTTCAGCTCCCAGTAATCAGCAGACACAAAGGCATTGATCTCTTTTTGCCGCTGCACAATCATGGCCAAAGTAGGTGTTTGCACCCTTCCAATCGATAAGACCACCTTTCCCTGCCCGAATTTCTTGGTAAACAGCCGGGTAGCATTCATGCCCAGCAGCCAGTCGCCAATAGCCCTTGCAGAACCCGCTGCGTAAAGATTGTTGTACTGCTCGCTATCCTTAAGCTTGTTAAAACCTTCGCGGATGGCCTGTTCGGTCAGGGAGGAGATCCAGAGGCGCTTGACAGGCACATTGCATTTGGCTTTTAGCAAGACCCAACGCTGAATCAGCTCCCCCTCCTGCCCCGCATCCCCACAATTGATCACCGCTTCACAGTGCTGCACCAGCTGTTCAATTACCTTAAACTGCTTCTCTACTCCTTCATTGGCAATAAGCTTGATGCCAAAGCTTTGGGGAATCATCGGCAGATCGCCCAGGTGCCACCTTTTCCAGTCGGGGTTATAATCATGGGGTTCCTTTAGCGTACAGAAATGCCCGAAGGTCCAGGTAACCTGGTAGCCACCGCCCTCGTAATAGCCGTTTTTTCGTTGTTTGGCACCCAGCACTTCTGCTATATCTTTTGCCACACTGGGTTTTTCAGCTATGCAAACAATCATCTTTTATAAAATGGTACCCAATTTTCACGCGGGGGTTCAAAGGTCGTACTTTTTCAGGACTTTTGAAGGGTGCGTCAGCGCCCCGCCTGCTTCCTGCACATGAAAACTAAATGGCGTGCTATTTCTTTATTAAAGAAACAAATGGTGTTTTTAATTTACTGGCGCCCTGCATTCGATGTTTTGAGAACGGATAAATAGGAAACTAACAGAATTACTCACTAAAGCACATCCCTCTTATACCAGTGCTTGAGGATTGAGTAAAACTGCTGGGCAGCATGAACAGCCAATTGAAACAAACCAGGCAACCTTTAAAATAGCAACGCATGAAAAACTATCTTTCTAACCTGAACCGAATTGGTATACTGCTTTCCCTTCTTTTATGTGCATTGTTCACCTATGCGCAAACGCCCCGGAA
>JASLAE010000234.1 GCA_030147305.1 Cesiribacter sp. | reverse complement strand
CATAAGCCAATGGAAACTGCCTATAATGAAAGACTTAAGCAGCTGGAAGCTACTTATCGTTCCTTAATAACCCGTGCCAATACCAGGGAAAGGCTTGGAAACGGTATTTTTGACAGATACAGTTATCCCATTCTTACTGCGCAGCACACACCGCTATTCTGGCGATACGATCTCAATCGGGATACCAATCCGTACCTGATGGAGCGCTTCGGTATCAACGCAGCCTTTAATTCGGGTGCCATTAAATTAAATGGCAAGTACCTGCTGGTGGTCCGGGTAGAGGGTGCCGACCGAAAGTCTTTCTTTGCCATAGCGGAAAGTCCTAATGGCGTTGACAATTTTCAGTTCTGGGTAAGGCCGGTAACCCTGCCCGAAACAAGCGTACCTGATACTAATGTATACGACATGCGCCTGGTACAGCACGAAGATGGCTGGATCTATGGCCTGTTCTGCACCGAGCGCAAAGATCCGGCCGCCAGGCCCGGCGACGAATCTTCTGCCATTGCGCAGTGTGGCATTGTGCGCACCCACGATCTTTTGAACTGGGAGCGGCTGCCCGATCTGATCACGCCCTCGCCCCAGCAGCGCAATGTGGTACTGCACCCCGAGTATGTGCAGGGTAAGTACGCCTTTTACACCCGACCCCAGGATGGCTTTATTGAGGCAGGCACCGGTGGGGGAATTGGCTTTGGACTGGCCGATTGCATAGAAAATGCAGTCATAGACAAAGAATGGATAGTAGACCAAAAGCAGTACCACACCATCAATGAAGTGAAAAACGGTCAGGGGCCAGCGCCTTTCAAAACAGATAAAGGCTGGTTGCACCTGGCACACGGTGTTCGCAATACAGCTGCGGGCCTTCGCTATGTGCTTTATGTTTTTCTTACAAGCCTGGAGGATCCATCCAGGATCATTCACAAGCCTGCCGGTTATCTGATTGCGCCAGAGGGTGAAGAGCGCATTGGTGACGTATCAAATGTAGTGTTTGGCAACGGCTGGATCCTGGACGATGATGGAAAAGTATTCATTTACTACGGTTCTTCCGATACACGCATGCATGTGGTGACCACAACCCTGGACAAGCTACTGGACTATACGCTCCATACACCGGCAGATGGCTTGCGTTCGGCGGCTTCTGTAGAACGCCTGAATGCACTTATTGACAAGAATCTGGCATACGTGCATGCTTCGAAAAGATCAGCTGTTATGGCAAACGGAGTGGAAAAATGACAGGGACAGGAGCGCATCATGCAGCAGCAATGATCAGGGCTTACCAGGCCGAGGCCGAGGCAGAGCTGGGCAGAATACTTGGGTTCTGGGAGCAGCATGCGTTGGATGAGGCACATGGCGGTTTTGTAGGAAAAATGGATAACCAGGGTGTGGTAGATGGGGAGGCTCCCAAAGGGGCCATTCTGAACGCCCGCATTCTGTGGACTTTTTCGGCTGCGTATAAGCATACTGGTAAGCAGGCTTATCTGCAGCTGGCTAACCGTGCTTATGACTATTTTTTCGCCTGTTTTCTGGATAAAGAACATGGCGGTGTATACTGGTCATTGGATGCACAGGGAAAACCTGCCAATACCCGCAAACAGATCTATGCACTGGCTTTTGCCATCTATGGCTTGAGTGAATATTACAGCATAAGCCGGGAAGCAGGCGCATTGCAGGCTTGTCAGGACCTGTTCCGGTGGATTGAGCAGTACAGTTTCGATCAGGAGCACGGTGGATATTTTGAAGCCTTCAGCCGGGAGGGAGCGCTGCTGGAAGATTTACGGTTGAGCCCTAAAGACCGTAACGACCCAAAGACCATGAATACGCACCTCCACATGCTGGAGGCGTATGCGAACCTTTACCGCAGCTGGCCCGATGCACAGCTGGCCAGCCAGCTGGAAGCACTGATAAGCTTATTTCTGGCGCGCATCATTGACCACCGTACAGGACATATGCATCTTTTCTTTACCCGTGAATGGAAAGTTACCGCAAGCCTGGTTTCCTACGGACACGATATTGAGGCATCCTGGCTTTTACAGGAGGCTGCTGAAGTGCTGGGCAACGCGTCTTTACTTGAAAAGGCCAAAGAAACAGCCGTATCCATGGCGCGTGCTGCCACTGAAGGGCTGCAGCCCGATGGCAGCCTCTACCACGAACTGGACCGCGAGGCCCAGCATTATGACAGGCACCGCGAATGGTGGGTGAGTGCCGAAGCGATGGTAGGGTTTTTAAATGCGTATCAGCTCACAGGCGATCAGTATTTCCTGAATTTATCAATAAATACATGGGGTTTTTCTCAAAAGTACCTGCTCGATAAAGAGCATGGGGAGTGGTTCTGGGGTGTTTACGATGATTATAGCCTGATGGCGTCAGAAGATAAGGTGGGTTTCTGGAAATGTCCATATCACAACAGTAGGGCCTGCCTGGAGGTGGCTCACCGTTGCGCTGCGCTGCTACAAAAAGAAAATTTCATAGTTCAATAATTTTTGTTTAAGATTGATAGAGTTTTTGGCGTTCAGGGCTAAAGTTTTTCCGGTGTACAAACGCTTTGAGAAATACTACAGACAAAGACAGGTTTCTTTTGTGGCCAAAGCTGAAAATTGATTAAAACGCGCTCTCCCGTAAATTGCCAATAAGCGCACCAAGCAGTGAAAGAAGTCTCTTTCGCTGCTTTTATTTTTTAAGCAGGTACACAAAATCTCCTTTTGCTGGTTAATGAATATTAAATTTTGTAGTGAGGCTGAGAACAGCTGTGTCTGGCAGGAGATTTCCTGTTATGCCTACTCAGGGCTCACAGGACTTAACGCAAGACAAACAAACATGCATTATACTGCAAATCCCGACCGATACGATAAAATGCAATATCGCCGCTGTGGTCGAAGTGGACTTAAGCTACCGGCACTTTCGCTGGGCTTATGGCACAACTTTGGCCAAGTAGATACGCTGGAGAATGCACGCACGCTGCTGCGGCTGGCCTTCGATTGTGGTATTACCCACTTCGATCTGGCCAATAATTATGGCCCTCCTCCGGGCTCGGCCGAGGAGAACTTTGGGAAGATACTCAAAGAAGATCTTAAAAGTCATCGCGACGAGCTTATCATTTCTACCAAAGCTGGTTATGTGATGTGGGAAGGCCCGTATGGCGACTGGGGCTCTAAAAAATATCTGGTTTCCAGCCTGGATCAGAGCCTGCAGCGCATGGGACTCGACTATGTAGATATCTTTTACCACCATCGGCCCGATCCGGAAACCCCGCTTGAAGAAACCATGGGAACCCTGGACCTGCTGGTGCGGCAGGGCAAAGCTTTATACGTAGGTATTTCCAACTATCATCCGGAAGAGGCAGCAAGGGCGCTTCGCATACTTAGGGAGCTGGGTACACCCTGCCTTATCCATCAGCCCAAGTACTCGATGTTTGAGCGATGGGTGGAGGAAGAAGGCTTGCTGAATTTGCTGGAGCAGGAAGGTGTGGGGTGTATTCCGTTTTCACCACTGGCGCAGGGGATGTTAAGCAATAAATACCTCAAAGGCATACCCAAAGATTCGCGCGCTGCCAAGAGTCATGGTGCTTTGCAGCAGAACGCTATCACCGAAGAAAAGCTTCATAAGATTCAGCTACTAAACAAACTGGCCCAGCAACGGGAGCAGTCACTGGCACAGATGGCGCTGGCCTGGTTGCTGAAAGACCCAAGGGTGACTTCAGTACTGATTGGTGTAAGCAAACCTGCCCAGTTAATAGATTCGCTGCAATGCCTGAATAAGCTCCAGTTTACAGCAGAGGAGCTGACGGAGATAGAGGAGATTTTACGTGATTAAATGCAACGGTTGCCAGATTAAAATAAAACAGCCATGGCATACGCCGCCATGGCTGTTTTTATTGGTGTGCCAGCACAATTGCTTTATTTCAGGACTATCTCCCAATTGTCTGTTCTAAAGGCAGAAGCCGGTAAGCCTTCTTTGTTGAAAAGGTTTGGTTCTGCCGTATTGCTCCAGGCAAAACGGACAGCAGCCGGATCTTTTACCCCTCTGGCGCTCACCACAATGGTGCTGCCATCAATTTTAGCTTTGGCCGGTACAAACTGCTGATCCTGTCCGGCGATCTCGAAAAGGGTCAGTTCTTTCCCCCTGCTTACCAATCCCTGTTCGGCATGGTCGAAGTAGAGGCGAATTTTATTTCCCTCTACCTTCATCTCCCTGTAAAGCGGACCGGATACTGGCAGCGCTGTTTTCCCATAAGTTTTATTCAGCGCAATACTGGCAAAGCGCTTGCCTACATCCAGCTTATTGGTAGGGTGTATGTCTGCTGTATTGCCTATATCACTGGTTACAACCATACCGGTTTTGGGTACACTTAAGGTTTGTCTCTGCTCGTCGCGCAAAATAGCGCCCTCCTGTGGTCTTCCATAAGTGTAGGGTGCAATTTGAGCGAAATAAAAAGGAAATTCGTAGCCCCATAGGTTGCGCCAGTTTCCGATCAGTGCAGTGAGTAATTCTGAATAGGTGTGTGGAAAAGCCGTGTTCGTTTCACCCTGGTACCAGAGCACGCCGGCAATCTGGTAAGGGATTAACGGGGCAATCATGGCATGATAAGCTTTACCCGGGGCTACAGGGCACCAGGGCACTTCTTTATGATTATTGGCAGTTTTGGCCAGTTCAGGTGCTGCTGCTATAACTTCCGGCTGCATCCAAACTTCTGCAGGAGTACCGCCCCAGCTGCTGTTAATAAGACCAATGGGAACATCCAGGTTTTGGTGCAGTTCTCTGCCGAAGAAATAGGCAACAGCGCTAAAATCCTGTGTACTTTGTGGCGTAGCGGCAGACCATTGTCCGCCCAGGTCCAGCTGCGGGCCATCGGCAGTTCTATGGGCTACGCTAAAGAACCGGATGTTTGGATAATTGGCTGCTGCTATTTCCTGTACTGCATTGTCGATGCCCATGCGTGGGGACCATTCCATATTTGACTGGCCCGAGACCAGCCATACTTCACCAATCAGCACATCTGCTAATTCAATCGTATTATAGCCCTGTATGGTCAGCGTATAAGGGCCACCGGCAGCAGGAGTGGCCAGCTTTAGCTGCCATTGGGCCTGGTTGCTTGCCTTGGTCTTAACAGCCTTGCCGTTCCAGCTGCCGGTAACTGTTATTTCTTCGCCAGACTTGCCCCAACCCCAGATCGTTACTTCAGAATTTTTCTGTAACACCATGCCACTGCCAAAAATGGCGGGCACATCAACAGCCTGCAGCGATTGTAGGGTGCCCATGGCAACCATCAGGAATAAGCATAGGTGTTTTTTCATAGATCGAAACTTGCTGAATTGTGTCTCCACTGATCTTTAAAGATTTAGTTACTGATTACTTTATGTTGTCTTCTTTTATCTGCAAATACAATAAGAGAAATGGTAAGGCCAACCAGGCCAACCAGGGCAAAAGAGGCTCGTAAGCTTAATAGGTCTGCTATAAAACCAATGAGTGGCGGGCCCAGCAAAAAACCAAAATACCCAAATGTCCCCACCATGGCCAGGGCTATGCCGGGAGAGAAGGTCTGATTTTTACCTACTTCGGTATAGGTAAGCGGGATTACAGAAGAGGTGCCGGCGCCAATCAGCAAAAAACCCAGGATGCCGGTATACAGGTTTGGAAAAAGCACGGCAATCAGCAGGCCTGTGAAAATTAGGCCTCCACTCACCTGTATGATGGTGCTTGCGCCAAAGCGATTGGTAAACCAGTCGGAGATAAATCTGCCTACCGCCATCATGCCCAAAAATGCCATATAGCCTGCAGCAATTAATCCTTCTTCTGCCTGGATTACCTGTTTAAAATAAACACCGCTCCAGTCAAACATGCAGCCTTCGCAGATAAGGCCGCAGAAAGCAATGCTGCCCAGGATCAGGAGGTGGCGGTCGGGCTTTTTGAGTACCAGCTTTTTACCGGCACGCTCATCTTTTTCGTGGCTCAGGTGCCTGAAGCTTAGGGCCAGCAGCACCAGAATAGTACAACAGATCATTAAAAAGTGGGTAATAACCCCTACGCCCATCCATAAGATAAGAGCACCAACCGCTGCCCCGCAAAATCCTGCCAGGCTCCAGACGCCATGAAACGATGCCATGATGATGCGTCCATAATTTTTTTGGACTACCAGTGCCTGTGCGTTCACAGAGATATTGATGAGATTAGAGAACATGCCAAAGAAAAGCAGGCCCACCACCAGCCAGTTCACACTTGGGGCCAGACCCAGCATCAGTAAACACAGACTAAAGCCGGCCACCCCGGCAGCGGAAGAGATTCTGCTGCCATGGCGGTCTACCAGATAACCGGAAAGTGGCATAGCGCATAAAGAGCCAATAGGGCGAATCAGGAGCAGGGAGCCAAGTTCTCCGTCGCTCAACATAAATAATTCTTTTATATCAGGTATTCTGGAAGCCCAGCTGGCAAAGCATAATCCGCTTTGGAAGAAAAGTGCGCTAAGGGCAATCCTTTGTTTTGTTCTTACATCCATAAATAATGCGGTATAGCCAACGCAGAAATTGGTTCAATTGCCCGACGAGCACACAAGCGTATTTGTTGCATAAAGTTTCATACCAATATGAGTGGTTTTTTATAATACCCTTTTGTATACTGCACTATTAACTTACTTTTTATATCCGCATTGGAGGAGATGGTTTAATAAATTGGAGAAGTGAGCAGCATAAATAGAATGTTGAATTCTTTAAAAGATAATTGGTTTAATTTTTTTAGAAACCCTACGTGCCAGTTAAAGTGCCTGGTTTGGTCATCTGGCCCCTATAACACTTAATTATTTATAGCCCGCTGTTAAAAATGTATTGATGCTAAAATATCACAAAAATCTGCATTAGGAGCTATTAAAATATATGCAATCGTAACTTCATCAGCTTAATAAAGCATTTAGTAAAGAAAATGATAAAATAGTATTATCATTTGGGCAAATAAAGTTCATAAATTAAATCGTTATTTTGAGGTTAATAAAGTGTTAAATTGTTACTAAACCTTTCATCCTGGAAGACCTCAATCTAATCTGACTTTCCTCTTATTTATTATCTGTTGCTGTGTATTGGGAAAGTTAAGTGGGTACTTGTACAATCGATTGCATTGCATGATCAATCGCGTTATGCTGTACCCAAGCGTTTTTTTTAGCAACAGAGGCACAAGTTGATATAGTAAAGAAGGAGACAAAGGGAAAATGTTCACTGGCGGCTATAAGAATTCAATTTTAGGGCAAGCCTTTTTTTTCAGACAGCCTGCAAACGTTTTCCTTCTGCTGCTGCTGTTCAGGGCAATGTAGGCTCAGTATCTGGAGGCATGCATAAATACCATAATAAATAGTAAACCAATTGCATCAAATTAAAACTGTTTTTACTCACTAGGAGGCGCCTAGCTACACTAAACCAAAAATGTATGAAGAAAAGCTTACTGCTGATTATGTTGCTCTACCTCTGTGGTGCAGCATATGCACAACAAACCGTCAGGGGGAAAGTAACCTCCAGTGAAGACGGTGAAGGATTACCGGGGGTAACGATACTGGTTAAGGGTACAACTACCGGATCGGTTACAGACATGGATGGCAATTATTCTATGCAGGTACCCTCAGGAGATGCCACACTGGTGTTTTCCTATACTGGCTACACCAGCCAGGAAGTAGCGGTAAACAATCGCACAACTATTGATATTGCCCTTGCCGAAGATGTAGGGGTGCTTGATGAAGTAGTAGTAACAGGTTACGGTGAGATCAGGCGTTCAGAGCAGACGGGTGCCCAAACCACCATTGGTGCTCAGGACATAGAGAAATCCCTCAATACAACCATTGAACAGGCCATTCAGGGTCGTGCGGCGGGTGTGTATGTTACACAAAACACAGGGCAGCCCGGTGGCGGTATCTCCGTGAATATCCGGGGTGTAAATTCTATTAATGGTAATACAGAGCCATTATATGTGATCGATGGCGTTCAGATCCAGGGAGAGCAGGTTTCTTTTGGTGCTCAAAGCTCTTCTAACCCCCTTTCTACCATGAACCCGGCAGACATTGAATCTATGGAAGTATTACAGGGACCATCTGCCACGGCACTTTATGGGTCCAGAGCAACAAACGGTGTAATTGTAATTACCACTAAAAGAGGTAAATCAGGCGATGTAAAAATCTCTTACGATTACCAGCATAGCTTACAAACTCCACCGGAAA
>JASLAE010000215.1 GCA_030147305.1 Cesiribacter sp. | reverse complement strand
AGCCAGCAAAGACTCCGTCACTGGCACAGAAAGCTCCTGTCCGTAAATCTTCCTAACAGAAACAGTAACGGGTACGCCTTTATGTTCGGCTGGAGCATCCAGCTTGAGCGTTACTTTTTCACGGGGCCTGTACCTTTTTTTATCGGTACTTGCGGTAGCCGATACCAGGGTATACGCATGATAGATCAGCCGATGGGCGAGAGCCTCAGGCTGAGCAGAATCACCAGCACTTATTAGCAAAAGGCCTTTCGGAAGTTCGCTTTTAGCCAGTGAGAATTGTGCACTGTCACCAGGCACCGGCAGCACCGCAATGGGCTGGCCTGGTCTGCCAACCTGAAAGACCTTAACTTCCTGGGCCTTATTCGTGCTGTTGGTAACATTCACAATAAATTTATCTTTGTGGTCTTGCACCTGCAATCCCAGCAGACTTTCTCTGGCAATAGGTAAAGTATAAAAGGTAAGCGCGCCTCCGGGATCGCTCAGGACTATCCTGTATTCTCCGGCGGCCGCGGGCGTAAATATAAAATGCCCAATGCCTTTTTCAGCAGTGATAAAACTGGAAAGCTGCTCGCCCGCCTCATTGAGTACCCTGCCCATCATTTTAGCCCCGGGAGGTGCTCCGGCGTTCGTGAGGGTATACGCAACCTTATTGGGTTTATTTAACACATAGCCACCACCTTCTGGAAAAAAAGTAAACGCTGGTTCTTTAGCTTCTGCAGGAATGTTTTTTTGAACCGGAAGCTCATGAGGATTTACCAGGTGCAAGCTTTGGATTGGCATGCAGGATAGCGGAAAATTGCGCATCCAGCTGGTATAGGCAAGTAAAGCATAGCTGCCCGTTTTTAGGGAGGAGGGCAGGTACAGATGTCCCTGGCCTTTGCCTTCATTCAATTTAACCAGGCTACGCAACACCGGCTTTTTCTCCTGGTTGATCAATTCCACATAAGCTATCTTACTTATAAACGAAAAATCGCCCGCAGGCAGGGTACAGCTAAGGCTGAACAGGATGCGTTCTCCGGGAATGAAAAAATGGTTATTCGTCTGCAGGATAAGCTGTTCCTGGAATGCTGCTTTTTGGCTAAGCACATCAGGGGGGCTGGTTGTATCTGACGACTGTCCCTTCACATTGATAAGGGCAAACAGCAGTACAAGCAGTAGGCAGCTGGCGTTCTTCATTATTCTTCCCAGTCTTCTGGTACTACATTGGTCCCATACAGGGTACAGAGTCCACATTCTTTGGGAACAAACTTGGGGCCACAGCAGCTATAATAATCCTGTAATTCATAGGTGCTGCCAAACTCTTCCATAAAAGCCCCTTCTGCTCCCAGTTGTCCATCTATCAGGTCTGAATCTGTGCAGTTAACCCAGCCATATTCCAGAATTAGCAGCCCCTGTGGATAAAAATCTGATGGAATATAATATATTTTCCGGGTCGATTTCTGACTTACCTCAAAAATACCCAGTACTGTTTCAGAAGGGTTAGCAACAGCATACATATTCCCAACGAGGGTGCCAGGCTGCTCATCGAACAGCGAGCCCTGATTGCTGGACAGCCTGTCCACATCCTCCCAGTATTCTCTGGCCGTAGGAGATAAGCCATACTGCGTTATTTCGAATGAGTAGCGCAGTAATATTTTTTTTTCGTCCGTATCTATGGTGTGAATCGGATGCCGCAGCAACTGTCTGGTCTGGTTTTCTGTATTGCCCAGCAAAATAGCCTGGTTGCTTTCTGTTCTAAAGCAGAATTCCTCCTGTAGTTCTGGCACGGTTTCATCCCGAAAAACAAAATTATTACCGCCCATCCATTTCCAGCGAGAGGGGAAGTTCATTCTAATTTTATAGGTTTCTTTCCATGACCAGCGATAGTACTGGGCTTGTTCACTGCCATTCTTAATATTGAGGTAGAAGTTAAAAGCACCTTGTCCTCGCTGCCCGCCTCTGCTCTGATCTTCCTGAAATTCTGCCCATAGTGAATCGATAGGTGCGGCAGGTGTTAAGGCCACTTCGGTAGAGGCATATTCCTGCCCGCTTATGGTTGTAATGAGCAATTGATAAGTCTGAGAAAAGTCTGCCTTAAAACCGTAGTTGGATTTATAAATACCTGGTTCCTCTTCTGCAAATTCATGAACGGTACCGTCACTTGAAACTACCCTAACATAGGCCTCCGATTCTGCCTGGTTAGTGCTTGTGTTCAATAAGCTGGTGCGCCTAAGTTGTACTGTTTGCCGCTCAGGCTGGTCGCTTATCACCCCTTCTACGACTAAAAGATTGTCATAGCCGATCATCTGCGACTCAATGGGCTCTTCGCAGCTCTGGAACAACCACAGGATCATAGCAAACAAGAAGGTAAATAAATAGCTGTATCTCATTTGCCTAAAACTTAAATTTATAAGAAATAGAAGGTATGGGAACTGCCAATACAGAAAGCTGATACCCCTGTAATGTACCCCCCTCATTTCTAAAGAATATAGAATAAGCATTGTCCCGGCCCAAGACATTATAGACAGAGATGGACCAAAAGCCGTGGGCTAGTTTCTTGATTCTGTGATTACCTTCTATGTTCAGGCCAAGATCAATACGAAAATAGTCCGGGATGCGAAAACTGTTGCGATCGGCATAATGCACCACTTCTACACCACCAATCTGATAAGTGGCTGTAGGGTAGGTGACCGGCCGTCCGGTTGCATAATTAAGGTTGAAAGAAAAGCTAAAACGTTTGGTGAGCTTGTAATTGGAGATTAGAAACAGACTATGGGGCTTATCGAAGTTAGAAGGGAAAAAAGAGCCTCCGTTAATTTGTTCTTCTCTATAGTCAGAGCGGAATTGCTGCAGACTTCTGCTATAGGTATAGGATACCCAGCCGTTTAGCTTTCCACTGTTTTTTTTCACCAGCAGCTCTGCCCCATAGGCCTTGCCAATGCCTTGCAGAACATCGGCTTCCATATGCTGGTTTAACACAAGGTTAGCCCCTGTTTTATAATCCAGCAGATTTTGCATGTGCTTGTAATATACCTCCAGCGATGTTTCAATAGTATTATTCTTTAGGTTTCTAAAAAAGCCTAAAGAATACTGATCGGCTAGCTGGGGATCAAAATCCTGATCGGCGAGACGCCAGGTATCGAGCGGAGAAATGGAAACTGAATTGGAAAGTGTATGAATATACTGCCGGGTACGGTTATAGGCAGCCTTGAAAGAGGTAGCAGGATTCACGGAATACCGAAGGCTAAACCGCAATTCCGGTCCCTGGAACATGGCTACCCGATTGCCCCGCCCATACCTCACAGAATCTGCCAGCGTGTTGGCAGTCTTGGGAGCACCCTCTTCATATAGGTAGTGTGTAAAGGGGCCAAGCCTGGTAAAGCCTGAATACCGAAGCCCTCCGTAAACCGACCACTGCGTATTGATCACATAATTATCAGAAATAAACAAAGCACCTTCAACACCACGTTCCTGTTCCAGGGAGCTCCCCAGCACCTGAGACGCTGCTGATTTAGGTCTTTTATAGGCCGGGTCGATCTGATAAAGTTTTGCATCAGCACCAAATTGAAGGGTATGGGCATCGGAGAGCGCATACTCGAAAGCCAGCTGGCTCCAGCTATCCTGTATCGAAAATCCGTATTCATAGGCTTCTTCAGGCAAAGCATCATAATTAATGGTATAGCGGTAACGGCTGGTTGTTGCGCTCAGCGTACTGCTGAAGGCATTGGTAAGGTGGTGCCGCCACTGCAGAGAAGCACTTAAATTATTATAGGCATACAAAGAATCTGTTGATAAACGAAAGCGGTCATAGCTGTAATAGCCACTAACATTCAGCGTGTTGTTCCCTTTGTAATGGTGATCAATCCCGCCGGCAATATCCCAGAAAAGCGGGTTGCTGTTTCTAATATTGGCGTTGTCAATGCGCCTGACAATCCAATCTGAATAAGTACTTCTGCCCCCCACCAGCAAGGATGTTTTATTTTTGAGCAGTGGCACTTCCAGACTTAGCTGACTGGTAACAGGACTGATCCCCCCCTGCCCGCTTATTTTTTCTTTATTGCCCGCTTTCATCTTCACATCAAATACAGATGCCAGCCTGCTGCCAAAATGGACTGGTATGCTGCTTTTATACAACTCACTGCTTTCCAGCAGATCTGTATTGAATGAAGAAAAGAAACCAAAAAAGTGAAAAGGATTGTAAACGGTAGCATTGTTGAACAGCATCAGATTCTGATCAGGCTTACCCCCTCGCACATTAAGCCCGGCAGCACCCTCTCCTACTGTTTGTACACCGGGTAGGGTAAGGGCTACCTGGATTACATCATTTTCGCCCAGTATTTTGGGAATGTTCTTCATTTCTGCCAGTCCAATTCGGCTAACGCCCATCTGCACCTGATGAATGTTCGCATCGGCGTTGGCTTGTATTTCAATCTCCTCGAGTATTACCTCGTCCGGTTCCAGGGCAATGTTGAGCGTACCATCAGAAAATACTACCAGCCTGCGCGTTGTGGGCTTCATACCAACAAACTGTATTCTAATGTCTGTTTTACCGCTGGGCAGCCGGATGCTGTAAAAGCCTGTAGCGTCGGTAGAGGTTACTTCCTGGGTAGAAGGTACCTGCACATGGGCATCTGCCAGGGGCTTGCCTGTTTCCTTAGCCGTAATAAAACCAGCGAGCACAACTGAGCTGCCTGGTTTTAACTTTGATTTACTGCCAATCACCCAGGTTTTTGCTGCCGGGTCTGCCTTATCTGCATTTTGCTCATATTCGCGTGCAAACATAAGCTCTACCGCTTCAGCAGAAGGTGGGTTTGCCTCCGTTGGCAGGCTGGTGATGATAGGCGTATTATAAGTAAGAATGATCTTGTTATCCAGCAGCAGAAATTCCAGTCGGGTATCTGTTAGCAGTTTTTCCACTACATCAGCGATAGACCCCTCCACCTGTACCTGGCCGGTAGTAAGACTGTCTAGCCAGGAGGGTGCGTAGTAGAAGGTGTAGTCAGTAGCGGCTTCTACTTCTTGTATGGCTTGTTCTAGGGGGGTTTTTTCAAACTTAAAGCGATACTTCTGCGGCTGCTGAGCAGTGAGGGGATAAGCCAGAACCATTAGAAATATAAATCCCCAAAGCCGCATACTTTATTTTGAAAGATGTTGATCGAAAGCTTTGACAAACAAAATCATTTGTGGCTCATCATTAAGCTTAAATTTCAGCTTTTCCTCCCTGCGTATGGCACGTAAAAGTGGACGATGTTGCTTAAAAAGCCTGTGCATAGCACGATAATTGGTAACGGGGAGCATCTGTTCATCCACCAATACATAAAACAGGTCCTGTGACTTAAAGTCCAGACCCTCTGGTCTTACCAGAGACTGCTTAGTTCTTTTGGCCAGGAGCGACACAGAGTCGCCTTCGTACAGCATATCGTAAAAACCGGAAGCACTTGGCAGTGATAGCTTCTTAAAGATATGCCCATGTAATTCAAAGGCCTCCAGTTGTTGGATATCCAGGATAATACCATCCCAGCGGTGAGGAGTAGGATGTTGCATCACCAACAGTTCTTTTTCCAGATCAAAAACAAGCGGAACATTGGCATAATGCTGACCTGCAAACAACACTGCACCTGGTGTCCAGAATTTACTTGAGAAAAAAGGATGCGCTGCCTGCGCCCTGGCTACCATTGGATAAACCTTTCCCTGCATCAGGGGCGTATTTTCCCTGCCCACTGCGCCATCAAACCAGTTTCCAAAGCTTACTTCGGCGTCGCTGGATAAATGGCTTTGGCTCCAGACAAAGCGCGGGGATACTGCAATCAGCAAGATTAAAAATAGCCAATACCTTTTCAAAGCAAAAAATAGGGGTTAACGTTTCCGGCTACGGAATTTACCTATCTGCCTAATTTAAAAAGTATTGTTATAAGAACAAGTGTTAGAGGATAGTTTATGTTATGCATGCTACCTGCCCAGGAACAGCAGCAGCAGTACACTTACTTCAGTATCCTATAATCACAATATGCGCATTGCTACTGCGCCAGCACCCTATAGCGAAAGCAGTCTGTGGTGTGGTCCATCACCAGGCCGCAGGCCTGCAGGTGAGCGTACACCACGGTACTGCCCAGAAATTTAAATCCTTTCTGTTTTAGGTCTTTAGCCAGGGCATCGGATACCACCGAAGTAGCAGGCACTTCTTTCTGTGTTTCCCAGTGGTTGATGATTGGTCTTCCATTTACAAAGCTCCAGATGTAAGCATCAAAACTACCCCAGGCCTGTTGTATTTCCAGAAAATGGCGGGCATTGCTGATGGCGGCCTTAATTTTGGCACGGTTGCGAATAATGCCGCTATCCATGAGTAGTTCTTCTACTTTATCTTCTCCGTACCGGGCTACCAGTGCAGGGTCAAAGTTTGCAAAAGCATTCCGATAGCCCTCCCGCTTGCGCAGGACTGTAGCCCAGCTTAAGCCCGCCTGAGCACTTTCAAGTACCAGAAATTCGAAATGGGTACGGTCGTTATGCACCGGCACCCCCCACTCGTGGTCGTGATACTGCTGATATTCAGGAAATTTACCCCCTGCCCAGCCTACTGCTACCCAGTTGCAACGTTTTATTTCTGCCATGGCCCGGTTCTGCTATAGGAGTGAAATTGTTAAACTTGCTGGAAAGTTGCTAGTGAAATGGGTAATTTGTAGAAAATGGAGCCAATCATACAGACAGGCACTGCCGCAGAAGCAGCTGCATTCTTCAGCTCAATACCAGAATTTGAAGATTCTTATCCCCTTAGTGAATATGAAAAGCGGCTGGGACAGGGTGAGCACCTGATTTTAATTGCCTATGCTTATGGTGAAGCTGCCGCCTGTAAGGCTGGGTATGGGTTGGATGCCGCGTGTTTTTACTCCTGGATGGGCGCTGTGCTACCGCAATGGCGGCGGCATGGCCTGGCAGCACTGCTGGCAACTAAGCAGGAAGAATGGGCGCTGGCGCAAGGTTATACCCATATTCGTTTCAAGACCCGCAACAGCTGCCGGGCAATGTTGCATTTTGCCTTAAGTCGCGGATTTAACATTATGAGTGTGGAACCGAAAGAAGCTGTAAGCGATTATAGGATTTGGCTGGAGAAATCGTTGTAGAGGTGAAGACAAAACAGGTGCCGGCCACCAAACCCTCAGCTTGTTTGATTTTAAAGCATATAACAGCTCAGCTAAGCACTGCTTTGGCCTTTTTAACACTTCTGTACAGCAAAAATTAGCACATAAACCATTTAACCAATTAGCACGCCCCAAACATATACTCAGCTCCTGAAAGAGAAGGCTGCTGCCCTGGGTTTTTCCTTTTGCGGAATAGCAAAGGCAGCCTATCTTGAGGAAGAAGCTCCCCGGCTGGAGGCCTGGTTAAAGGCCAATATGCAGGGACAAATGGGTTATATGGCCAATCATTTCGACATGCGGCTAGACCCCCGCAAGCTGGTGCCTGGCGCAAAGTCGGTGGTAGTACTGGGCTACAGCTACTTTCCGGCAGAAGACCTGGGCGAGCAAACGGGCTATAAAGTAGCAAAATATGCTTACGGGCAGGATTATCATCATGTCCTGAAGGCAAAGCTCCGGGAGCTGATGGAACAGCTGCAGGAAGAAATAGGTGCAATAGAGGGCAGGGCCTTTGTAGATTCCGCTCCCCTGCTGGAACGGCAGTGGGCCCAAAAAGCAGGTGTAGGGTGGCTTGGCAAAAATAGTCTGCTGTTAAACCGCCAGATGGGCAGTTTTTTCTTTCTGGCAGAGCTGGTGCTGGACCTGGTGCTGGAGCCGGATGTGCCGCTCGCCAGAGATTATTGCGGCAGCTGTACCCGCTGCATCGATGCCTGCCCTACGGATGCCATAGTAAAACCAGGCGTAGTAGATGGCAGCCGCTGCATCAGCTATTTTACTATTGAGCTAAAGGAAGAAATACCTGCCGAGGTACAAGGTAAATGGAATGACTGGATCTTTGGCTGCGATATATGCCAGGATGTATGCCCCTGGAACCGGTTTTCACAGACGCACCAGGAGCCCCTGTTCGACCCTCACGAAGATTTAAAAAAAATGAATAAACAAGACTGGGAGGAAATTAGCGAAGATGTATTTGCCAAACTGTTTAAAAAATCTGCTGTTAAACGAACCAAGCTGGCAGGTCTGAAGAGGAATATAGGATTCTTAAAAAAATAAGCCCTTCAAGAAAGAAGGGCTTGTAAGATTTAAGGGTAACAGAACTTTACACGGCAGACCTGGACGAGAAGCAACGGTTTAATACTTCTTCATACAGATGACTGAATTTTGCATAGCACCAATCCCGAAGTTGGTCTACTTCTTTTGGCACCAGCGCGGCAATTGCTTTCCTCAATTCCCTCTCAAACAACTCCTTGCTAAAGCTAACCTTGCCCAGAATTGTTTTAAAGTACTCCAGCATGTCACATTATCGGTTTAGGTTAAAAAATTGTAATCTCTTGCTAAAATTGTGTTTCTTAACATACAAAATAAAAATACGAAAGTCAAGTTAAAATGTATAATTTAAGGCCTTCGCAATCGTATGCATAACCAGAATCATATAACGCAACAAACACTAAAAAAGTCGCTGACACTGCTTAGTTTTTTTTTACTGCTTTGTACTATTGCTATAGGGCAGGAAATCAGTCTGGAACTGGGTCAAAATCAAATTGCTCAGAACGAGCCATTTACCATTACCCTTCATGTCGCCAATGGTGAATTGGAAACTTACAGTGCTTTTCCCGACATAGAGGGTTTTGAAAGAGCCGGTGTTTCCACCTCCAGTTCCACCCAAATTGTAAACGGGAGCAGAAGCCAGCAGGTGAGCATTGTACAGTCTTATATGCCCCTGCAGCCAGGCCGCTTTGTGTTGAAGCCCTTTCGCATTAAGGTAAATGGCGAGTATGTAAATTCAGATGGCACAACCATTGAAGTGGGCCCGCCCCGCCGGCAACAACCCAATGCAAACCGGCAGAACCGGCCCCGCAGCCTATTCGACGATCTGTTTGGTATAGAAGATGAGAACATAGAATATAAAGAGGTGCGCGATAATGCCTTTTTAGGGCTTACGGTAGACAAGGAATCTGTTTATGTAGGAGAAGGTTTTACTGCAACACTAGCCTTTTATATTCCGGAAACCGATCCGCAGGTTTTTGATTTCTATGATTTAAATAACCAGCTCACCAAGATCATTCAGAAGGTGAAGCCGGAGAACTGCTGGGAGGAAAATTTTCAGATCTATGAAATAAAACGTAATGATGTAGTCCTGAATGGCGAGCGCTTTCGGCAGTACAAGCTGTACCAGGCCCGCTATTACCCGCTGAATGAACAGGAAGTTGAATTTCCGGCAGTGGACCTGCAAATGATCAAATATAAACTTGCCCAAAGGCGCTCTTTTTTTGGGCCCGACCGCCAGGAGGATTTTAAGCTCTTTAAATCCAAGCCACTAACGGTGCAGGTAAAGGAGCTGCCGGACCACCCACTTAAAGAACAGGTCGCTGTTGGGGATTTTCAGCTCAAAGAAAATATCAGTACCCGCACTGTAGAGACCGGCGAAAGCTTTAGCTATGACTTTAGCATTGTTGGCCAGGGAAACATAGCCGCCATAGGGGCGCCACAAGTGCAGCAGGACCGTAACCTCACCATTTATGAACCTAACGAATCGGTGAATACGCGCAAAACAGGGAATACGGTAATTGGCGTGAAACAGTTCAGCTATTATGCTATTCCCAATGAACCTGGCACCTACAATCTGGCCGATCGTTTCAGCTGGATATATTTTAACCCACGCACTACCCGCTACGACACCTTACGGGCCACTGTTTCTGTAGAAGCCGTAGGCCAAAGCAGAAAGAATGAGACCATCATGGCGGCAGATCCGGGCGCTTTTTACGAAAAAGCAGATGCTGTAGGCAATAATTTAAGCTCCCTGAAGGACAACAGTTCGCTCCGCTGGTTGGTGAATGGCCTAATTTTCATTATGTTCGCTGCGGTTGTAGCGCTATTCTTTCGTAGGTAAAATGTCTAACTCGTTTGGTAAAATATTCAGGATCTCCACCTTTGGCGAATCTCACGGGCCTGCCATTGGTGCGGTAATAGATGGCTGCCCCGCCGGTCTGCAGCTGGACGAAGCTGCTATACAGTACGAGCTGGACCGCCGCCGCCCCGGCCAAAGCAGGTTAACTACCCAGCGGCAGGAAGCCGACCAGGTAGAGGTTCTTTCGGGCGTATTCGAAGGTAAAACTACCGGACAGCCTATTGCTTTGCTTATCCGCAACCAGGACCAGCGCAGCAAAGATTACAGTCATATTGCCACCAGCTTTCGGCCTTCACATGCCGACTATACCTACCAGACCAAGTGGGGCCACCGCGACTACCGCGGCGGAGGCCGTAGCAGCGCCCGTGAAACCGCTGCCCGCGTAGCCGCCGGAGCGGTGGCCAAACAGCTGCTACAACACTGGGGCATCAGCATCTGGGCCTGGGTAAGTGCCGTAGGGGAACTTCAGCTCAACAAGCCTTACCAGGACCTGGACCTTAGCCTTACCGACACCAACCCGGTGCGCTGCCCTGATCCGCAAATGGCAGAGCGCATGGCAGATTATATTGATGGTGTGCGCAAAGACCGGGATACCGTGGGTGGCATTGTAAGCGGGCTTATTAAAGGAGCACCTGCCGGGCTGGGCGAGCCTGTATTTAGTAAACTACATGCCGAACTAGGCGCTGCCATGCTGGGCATTAATGCTGCCAAGGGCTTTGAATATGGCAGTGGCTTTGCCGGCATTACCCTCAGGGGCAGCCAGCACAACGATGCCTTCTATGCCAATGAGCAGGGAGAGGTGCACACCCGCACTAACCAGAGCGGCGGGATCCAGGGAGGTATCAGCAACGGCGAAGATATTTATTTCAGGGTAGCCTTTAAGCCAGTGGCCACCATTATGCAGGACCAGGAGAGCATTAACGAAGCGGGCGAAACAGTAACAGTTAGTGGCAAAGGCCGGCATGACCCCTGTGTAGTACCGCGCGCTGTACCTATTGTAGAAGCTATGGCAGCCCTGGTAATGGCAGATGCTTTTTTGCTCAGCCGATCCAATAAGCTGTAATCTATAGAATGTAGCCAGCAGACATTCATGGAGGCTAATATTTTTTAATCAGATGCATAAGCTTTTGCTTTTTTTTTTACTCTTACAACTGCAGGCGCTCGCTGCCTTTGGTCAGCAAGACCTGGTAGCGCTCATTGATGCTGAGAAAGCTTTTGCCCGGCTGGCCGACAGCACGAACATTAAAACCGCTTTTTTAACTTACCTGGGAAACAGCGGCCTGGTCTTTACGCCACAGCCCAGCCTGGGAAGGCCAATTTATGAGAACTTACCCGAAGGTCCAGCTAAATTATATTGGCAGCCAGCCTATGCCGCCATATCTGCAGGTGGTGATATGGGGTTTACCCCAGGCCCCTTTACCTTTCAACCAGATCCGCAGGACAGCAGTAGCTGGCGGCACGGGCACTTTACCTCTGTGTGG
>JASLAE010000136.1 GCA_030147305.1 Cesiribacter sp. | reverse complement strand
GCGAGCTGAAACACTACAGCCAGCATAAATCCGGTAACAGCCGACATGACAACATAGCCTACCAAAGCCATCTGCCAGCCCAATACTAAAAATGGTATAACAATAAAGACTGTATAATGAACGGCCTTAGAAACCCAAAAGTTAATGTGCTGGCCGGTATTCATTTTCGGGTATTCAGTATTAGAAGATGCTCTTCCACTAAAATACTTCTGGTAGTCTTTATAGAATACCCAGGAAAGATAGGAAAGGCAATAAATAAAGAGCGCGTAGATATGCTGAAAACGATGGATCCAGTACTGTTTTTGGTCAGTGTGGATGCGTAAAAAAGGTTTTATATCTATATCATCATCCACGCCTTCTATGTTGGTATAGGTATGGTGGTTTACATTATGCTTTTGCTTCCATAGGTAAGCATTACCGCCCATAAAATTTAAGGTATGCGCCATAAATTCATTCACTTTTTTAGAGCTTGAATAGCTGCCATGGCCACCATCGTGCATGATGTTGAAGCCCATGACTGCCAGACAAAAACCCAACAGCATGCATAGCAGCAAACTTAGTACAACTGAGGCAGGGGTAAAAAAGACGAGGGTAATATAACTGAAAGTGAAAACGAAAAACAGTATAACTGTTTTCGAATAGAGTTCTACATTTCCTGTTATGGGAATCTGTTTATCTTTAAAATAAGCATCTGTTCTGGAGCGCAGTGTTGCAAAGAAGCTGGTGCTACTGCTGTTGAATTTTACTTTTGTCATAAAGGGGCCATTGCCTGCTGCAGCTGGAGATTGCTGAGGCATCCAGACAGATTAGCAAGCTAATGAATTAATTGTGAAGTACACCAACAGCGGGCAGGCTGTCATTGCCCCCTTATAATTAGTAACTGTTCGTGTATGTAGGTTTAAACCAAATAAAATGGAATCCCGTTCCTGCTCCTGAAGCCTGGCCAGGGCAATCTGCTGGAATCACAGCATTTGGCTGTTTTACAATAGAAAATAATCTGTAAGAGAAAAGCCAGGTATTCTTCAACACCTGGCTTACCACTACTATTTCATTTGACATTAGGCTACGCCTACTTTTTTAAGATGCTTCAGGTGTGAGCAAAAAGCGCTGAACATGCTGGGGAATTCATGATAGACCACCCCATATTCCTGGCAGGTTTCCCGCACAATCTTATTAATATTTGGGTAGTGCACATGACTGATGCGTGGAAACAAATGGTGTTCTACCTGGAAGTTAAGCCCCCCCAATAGCCAGTTAAGCATACGGCTGTTGGTCCCGAAATTAGCAGTGGAGCTTATCTGGTGCACGGCCCATTCTGTTTCCAGTTGCAGGGTTTCTCCACTCGCAGGCGCCACAAACTGTGTTTCTTCCACCACATGGGCCAGCTGAAAAGTAACTGCTATTACCACACCTGTTATGATAGCCATCAGCAAATAGCCAATAATTGTATTAAGCACGCCAACCTGAAATATCGGGATCAGCAAGAATACGGTATAGTGTATAAGCTTGGATAACCAGAAATTAAAGTGTTGCGCCAGGTTCATTTTGGGCAGACGGGTGGTTTCAGAAGCTTTACCAGTAAAATATTTCTGAAAGTCCACTATAAAAATCCAGGACAGATATGTTAGCCCGTAAAGTAGCAGGCCGTAAATATGCTGAAAACGATGTATCCAAAGCTTCTTCTGGTCTACGTGCATCCGCATCATCGGCTTTACGTCAATATCATCATCTATGCCTTCTACATTGGTATAGGTATGGTGATTAACATTGTGTTTTTGTTTCCAGAGAAAGGCATTCCCGCCCATAAAATTAAGGGTGAGGGCCATTAGCTCATTGACTTTCTTAGAACTGGAATAGCTGCCATGTGCTCCATCGTGCATGATGTTGAAGCCCATAACCGCAAGACAAAAGCCCAGCAGCATACAAAGTGCTATGCTGATTAAGTTTGAGGCAGGGGTGAAAAAAACAAGGGTTATGTAGCAGAACAGAAATACACAAAAGAGAATAATAGTTTTTGTGTATAATTCTGCATTACCGGTAGGACTAATCTGATTGTCTTTAAAGTAAGCATCTGTTCTTGCCCGCAGTGTTTTAAAAAACCCGTTGTTACTGCTATTAAATTTTACATTCGCCATAATTTTACTGAGTGCTTCCCAAAAACATTGTTGACTTGATCCTGAAATGGGATAGCAGGTTAATCTTGATTATTAACGATAATAAGACACGTTACTGCGGCTGTTTGTGACAGAAGGTGTCGGTAAATATGCAACGATGTAATGACCATTCATGTTCCAACTCCCATTGCTTCAGCCTCATCTTTTCTGGCATTCAGCCGGTTGCAGCATGATTAAGGGGCTAAAAGGAAAAATAATATTTTATAACACGCAGCTCAAAACTTTTTTCGGGTTGGTGATAAAGGAGAAGTGCCCAGGAAAACAAACAAAAAACCCTGACATGGTTAACACATCAGGGCAGTAATAACTAACGTTAAGGGCCTAAATTAGCAATACGCTTAAGCTGTTACTAATTGAGTCCTGGCAAATCTTTTAATTTCATTAAGGTTCATTCGATCGTTCAGGCTCTGCGAATAATGAACTTCTTTCACAACCAGTCCCTGATCGACCAGAAACTCTGCTGGCATGGTTTTGATAGATTCCCCATCTGCCATAGGGTGCATGGGTAATCCCATTGATTTGGCCTTAAAAGCAGTTTGAACAAAGGTAGTAATGTGGCTTATGGCAGATTTGTACCCAGAGCTTTCCAGACCATAGGCATCATACCATTTCTTTTCCGGATCTGATATAATTGGGATGGGAGAAACACCCGTGTGAAATGAGCTTCTGAGGATAATTTTTTCACTGGACTCAAAGAAGAAAATCATCTCCAGCCCCTGTGCCTTTAGTTCCGCATGTACTTTAGAAAGGGTGTGCACGCGAAGGTTACAAAACGGGCAACCTGCATGCCTGAAAAAGGCGATTAAAATCTTTTTGTCTCTGTAGGCATTTAAATCAATCGTTCTGCCGAAAACATCCTTCAGCGCAAACAAAGGCGCCAATACATTCTGTTCTAATTTCATGCTACTAAATAAATTATTTTTTCAGCGGCAATGGTCTTAGTGTAAGAATATATACGAAACTGCTCAAGCAGATGGGTCTGTATGCTGACCGTTAATAATTCCTTTACTTCATTTTCATGGCGCACTAGTTTTTTAACAGCATATAACAAGCTATACCTATAGGAAAATCTGGTGCGGTGCTCAAACAATTGCTTTACTCTTCATTCCATCTATGGATTATAAAAAACACCGCCATTTTTGGAGGTGTTGTAGCCATGCGATTACAGCTTAAAATCTGTCTAGCAATTATGTGTCAGCCCCAGTAAATTGTTTCTTCAATAGTCTGGATCAAAACGATCATTTTAGTCTTTTCTGAGATAGTAACCAGTCGTACACATCCTGTCCGGCATATACCCTGCGCCAGGTATCGTGGTTCATATCTGCATGTATGGTAAACATCACGTGCTGGTGTCCAAGGCTTTCTAACCTATTTAAACCTGGATAAAAAAACTGAGGCTGCACCACCATGTCTCTACCCCCGGCAAACACCCAGATTGGTAATTTATGTTTCGCAATTGGCTCCATAAGAGCCGGATGACCATAGCCTACCACAGGCATCAGTGCTGCAAAAAGCTCAGGATGTTTACTGGCA
>JASLAE010000471.1 GCA_030147305.1 Cesiribacter sp. | reverse complement strand
GATACACTGGCCCCATAAATTTTGTATCCAGTGTTTCCAGCTGCTCTTCACCATGGAAAACACCAATTTCCAGTTTTTGGGATGCTTTATGGACTGCAGGCTTCGGCATTAAAATGAAGAGCGCTCCTTCTGCAACGCCCCCCGCTGGCACCTGAATTTCCTGCTGATTACCCACAAGCCTGATCTCTCCTTCTCCCGATAACAAACGGAAGTTAACCGGCACATTTTCCTGCATTTTGTTGATGATCTTATAATTGTACAGGTTACTGATCTGCCCCTCCTGCTCCTGGTACAGCATACCTGGTGTGCGCAGGAGCGAAGTCTCTATCTGGCTGCGCATAAAGAGCAAACCAAAGAACAAAACAGTTAGTACACCCAACAGCACCGTGTAAGCTATGCTGCGTCTAGTCCAGTGCATACCCTTGCGGCCGCTGGCCAGGTTAGACTCTGACTCATACCGGATAAGTCCTTTGGGCAGCCCGACATTTTCCATAATGCTGTCGCAGGCATCAATGCAGGCAGTACAATTGATACACTCCAGCTGGGTGCCATTGCGGATATCGATGCCCGTCGGACAAACGCTCACACATAACTTACAGTCTACACAGTCGCCTTTATCTGCAGCCCTGCGGTCTTCGCCCCTGCGAAACTTGCTGCGGGTTTCGCCTCTTGTGTAGTCGTAGCTGATTACAACAGAATCTCGGTCCAGCAGCACACCCTGCAAACGCCCATAGGGACATACGGTTGTACACACCTGCTCCCTGAAAAAAGCAAACACCCAGTAGAACACCCCAGTGAAAATGATGATGGAGGTAAGGCCTGCAATATGTTCTGCAGGCGGATCTGTTACAATATCGATCAAAGCTTCGCTGCCGATGATGTAGGCAAGGAAAGTATTGGCAATCAGAAAGGAAATTCCAAAAAAGATAAGCTGCTTGCTGCTCTTCTTCAGGATCTTCTCCCGGTTCCAGGGCTGCTTGTCCAGTTTCTTCTGGGCAGTATTGTCACCTTCTATCCAGTACTCAATTTTCCGGAAAACCATCTCCATAAAAATGGTCTGCGGGCATACCCACCCACAAAAAACACGGCCATACACCACTGTGAACAGAACAATGAAGATAAGTCCGATAATGGAAGCCAGCACAAACAGGTAAAAGTCCTGCGGCCAGAACACCTGCCCGAAAATGATAAACTTCCGGTCAATCACATTTAGCATAAGCAGCGGCTGACCACCAATCCGGATAAACGGACCGGAGAAAAGGATGGCCAGCAGCACCCAGCTTAACCAGGTGCGCCAGCGGGTAAATTTGCCTTTTGGCTTTTTAGGATACACCCATACGCGCTTCCCTTCCCGGTCTACCGTAGAGATCTTATCCCGAAAATCCTCATGCGCGACTGTAATGCTCATGTATTAAGATGAATGACGGGCATGCCCCTATTTTTCACCAGCACAAGCAAACGCTTATGCCAGCAGGAGGTGGCAGCCCGCCTGGTACTGCTAATTTCTTTTATATTCTTCTCCCTGTGGTTCTTTGGGGTTTGCAGGGTTGCTGCCTTCCTTACTGATGATGAAGCTGGCAACCTGCTGGATCTGCTCAGGGCTCAATTGCGCTTCCCAGCTGATCATCCCTTTCTGAGGCACACCTACCTTGATGGTTTTAAATACATCTTTGATATCGCCTCCATGCAGCCAGTAGGTATCTGTGAGGTTAGGACCTACCCCACCCTGTAATTCCGCACCATGACAGGCCCCGCAATAAGAACCATAGACCTTTGCCCCTTCTGCGAGTGCAGCCTCATCCGTAGTAAGCTCTACATTGGTTTCATCAATTGCGCCTCCTTTTTCTGCCAGGTAAGCCTCCACCTCGAGCTGCGCCGCCAGTACTTCCTGCTCGTACTCTTCGTCCTGCAGCGGCGCCAGATCCATCACATGGTAAGCAGCCATATAAATCACAGAGAAAACAATGCATGCATAAAATAAGGCTTTCCACCAGGGAGGCAGGTTATTATCCAGCTCCCGGATGCCATCGTATTCGTGGTCGGTCATCACTTCTGCCTCCCGCTCCACCGGCACCGCATCGTTAAGCTTGGACCAGATGCTTAGCTTTTTGGTTTCCTGAGCCGCTGCTCCAGCTTTAGCAACCGCTTCTGCAGACTTAAGCAGCAGATTCTTCATCACAATCACAGCATATAGCAACACCAGGGTGCAGATGAAAATAATACCTGCTAATGCCATGGCCAGCGCCAGCAGCAAATCTGTTTGACTAAGGCCGGTGGCCGATGCTGTGGCAGCATTACCACCAGCGGCTTCCTGTGCAGTTGCCAACAGGGGTGTCAGGGCTATGCCAAGGCCGGCAGAAAGGCCCTTATACACTTTCTTATGCATCTTCATGGCTTGCTATAGTAGTTTTTTTGCGCTTGTGGAAATCTCTTCTTCGTCCAGCGGCATGGCTGCCAGTTCATTGATATGCTCCTTTTTCGTCTTGATGACTACCAGCAGCAGTACAGCAAAGAAGATAAAGAAGATCAGCAGGGAGATAATAGGATAAAGCTCTATGCCTATTATCGTATCCATATGGTGTTTTATAAATTTTAGCATCGGATCTAATTTTTAGTTGGTAAAGCAGTGGGCTAGTTGGTACAGCAGTGAGCGGCAGCCGCCCACCTCCACCTACCACACTGTGTTTATTACTGTTTTTCTGCTTCAGGTGCTGCTTTTATATCAGTACCCAGCCGCTGCAGGTAGGCGATCAGCGCAATGATTTCCTTCTCGCTGCTTACCTGCACACCACTGCCTTCCAGCCTGCCGGCAATCTCTTTGGCCTGCTGTTTCAGATCAGCTACGGCCTTTTCTTCGTACCCTTCAGGATAAGGCACCCCCATGGTGCGCATGGCATTGATCTTGGCTTCGGTTTTGCTGATATCCAGGTCCTTCTCTGCTAACCAGGGATAGGCTGGCATAATAGAACCGGGCGACATACTTTCAGGATCTACCATGTGATTGTAGTGCCAGCTGTCAGGATATTTCCCCCCCTCGCGCAGCAGGTCGGGGCCGGTGCGCTTAGAGCCCCACAGGAAGGGGTGGTCGTACACAAACTCCCCGGCTTTGGCATACTCGCCATAACGTTCTGTCTCGGAGCGGAAGGGGCGCACCATCTGGCTATGGCAGTTATTACAGCCTTCTTTGATGTAGATATCCCGACCTTCCAGTTCCAGGGAAGTATAAGGTTTTACGCTGGCAATGGTTGGTACATTGGAATCTATCAGGAAGGTCGGCACCATTTCCACCATGCCACCAATCAGGATAACAACCAGGCTACCCACCATTAGCTGCACAGGGCGGCGCTCGATCCAGCGGTGCCAGTGCTCCCCTTCATGTTTTTCATAGGTATCGCTCAGGGGCGCTGCTTCGGCTGCTTCGTTGGCAATAAAGCTGCCTGCTTTGGCAGTTTTAATCAGGTTATAAGCCATGATGAACACACCGACAATAAAGAGGGCACCACCAAAGGCCCGCAGTGCATACATGGGTTTCATCTGGGTAACAATCTCCAGGAAGTTGGGGTAAGCCAGCATGCCTTCCTGCGTAAATTCTTTCCACATCAGGCTTTGGGTAAGACCCGCCCAGTACATAGGCACAGCATAGAAGATAATACCCAGTGTTGCGATCCAGAAGTGCCAGTTAGCCAGCTTGGTAGAGTAGAGCCTGGTATTCCACATGCGCGGAAACAGCCAGTACAGCATACCAAAGGTAAGCATACCATTCCAGCCCAGACCGCCTACGTGCACGTGGGCAATGGTCCAGTCGGTAAAGTGACTAATGGCGTTGATGTTTTTCAGCGACAGCATTGGTCCCTCGAAAGTGGCCATACCATAGGCAGTAAGGGCTACCACCATAAATTTAAGTACCGGCTCTTCGCGCACTTTGTCCCACACCCCACGCAGGGTCAGCAGACCGTTTAGCATACCGCCCCAGCTGGGAGCAATCAACATCACCGAGAACACTACGCCAAGCGACTGTGCCCAGTCAGGCAGCGCATTGTAAAGCAAGTGGTGCGGGCCTGCCCAGATGTAGAGGAAGATCAGGGCCCAGAAGTGAATGATTGACAGGCGGTAGGAATAAACCGGACGGTTCGCTGCCTTAGGCACAAAGTAGTACATCAGGCCCAGGTAAGGTGTGGTCAGGAAGAATGCGACAGCATTGTGGCCGTACCACCACTGCACCAGTGCATCCTGCACGCCGGCATACCAGCTGTAACTCTTCATGAAAGAGATGGGCAGCTCAAATGAGTTTACGATGTGCAGCACGGCCACCGTCACAAAAGTAGCTATGTAAAACCAGATGGCCACGTAGAGGTGGCGGGTGCGGCGCTGCAGAATGGTTGCAAACATGTTGTAGCCAAATACTACCCACATGAGTGTTATAGCAATGTCGATGGGCCATTCCAGCTCGGCATATTCTTTTGAGGTAGAATAACCCAGGGGAAGTGTAATGGCTGCTGCTACAATGATCAGTTGCCAGCCCCAGAAGTTAATTTTGCTAAGGGTATCGCTGTACATGCGGGCTTTGCAGAGCCGCTGCAGCGAGTAATAAACACCGGTAAAGATGCCGTTGCCCACAAAGGCAAAGATCACGGCATTGGTGTGCAGCGGGCGGATGCGCCCAAAGCTGGTATATTCTATGCCAAAGTTTAAGGCCGGAAAAACAAGCTGAAGCGCTATAAACAGCCCTACCAGCATGCCCACTGCACCCCACAACATGGTGGCATAAGCAAACATCCGCACAATATCATTGTCGTACGAGAAACGCTCAAGCTCCAGTTTTGGAGGCTTAGGAGCGGCCATGGTTCCCGTGTTTAATATGCCTGTACTCATAGCTTCGCTAAATCTTATTTGGTGGTTTGTTTTTGAACAGGTTTATCATCGAAGAGCACCCGCACAGAAGGGGTATAATCGTCTTCGAACTGACCAGAGCGGGTTGCCCAGAGAAAGGCCGCCAGAAATCCAATGGCAACCAGCAGGCTTATCCCGATCAGCAGAAATAATGCACTCATAATTCACAAGGTTTACCTTACAAATTTGAGCAGATTGCCAGCGGTGCAGTATGATGGGCATCAGCCTGAAAAATGATATATATCAGGTTTCTGGATGAGTGATCAGGACCAGGGCCCAAGAAGGATGCAGTACCAGCAGAGTAACGCTCCGGGAGGAGTTTAGGTGAAGGACAAACCAAAAGCAGCGCAAGGCAACTGGAGCGCAGGCTGTACTAACGGCAGAAAGATAAAACTGATCCTGGTAGTCCTGTTCTGAAAATTCGCTGTTATGCGAGGTTGTAAGTATGGATGGACAGAAACCATAGCCCATAAAAAAGCCCCACCTGGGTAAGGTGAGGCCTCAATAGTAATAGATCAAACAAATATTATTTAACACTGAATTTACCAGACTTTCCAGCGCTGAATCCCTGTGCACGCATGCCTTCGCCTTCAATCGTTCCTTCAAACACATCGAAAGTGCCGCTGTATTTGCCTTTCATAGGCTTGTCGTTGCTAAGCGTTACATCCATTTCAACAGTAAAATCTGCGTCGGAACCAGCAACTTTAATTGTTCCTGCTTTTACAGTGAGCTGATCATCATCCTCATCCAGTTCTCCGTTGTTGTTGGTATCCATTACCACCAGGGTAGTCTCGAAGAAACGCTTGCCATCCGTATCTCCGCTATTGTCGAAGGTAAAAGTGCCCGTAGAGAAGCTTTCTGTACCCGGAGACCACAGCTCAGCATAAATCATTACCGTTGCACCAATGGCTGTTTCATTTTCAAAATCCATTTCCCCGTCAGTGAGGAAGAAATCGTAGTTGTAATGATTTTCCCAGGTGCCCCAGTCGATGACAGCCCCATTGTCGATATCATAATTTTTACCATTATAGGCAACAGCATCTTCCGGCAAAGGTGTTGGGGCTGGTGTGTTATCATCGTCGGTGCAGGAAACAGTTGTCAGCAGACCAAACGCTAACATTGAATACAGTAACTTTTTCATTGTTGTTAAAGATTAAGGGTTATTTGTTTAATTGATATTTTAAATGGGTGACCAGTTATTTTCGCCCGATTTGGATAGGAAAGCTCCAGGCATTCCCCTACCGCCAAATCCCTGTTTTGTTGGTGCTACTGCCTTAACTCCGCCGCCTTGTCACACAAAAACTGAATGTTTTCGTATTCCTGCTTAAGCCTCACATTCTCTTTAAACCGGCGTTGAATGCTGGCATCGAACTGAATTTCCTGCATGAGCTGCAGCCAATTTTTAGTATTGGCCTGGTACAGCAGCATTCGTTTTTCTTCTGGCGTGAGTGATGTGAACCATTTCTGGTACGCTGGCTTAAGCTTTTGCATTTCCACACTGAATTCCCGGGCCATTGCTTTCAGGAGTGCTATTGTTTTGGCATCATCTTTTTCACGAAGAGCAGCAAGCGAGATGCTGAACCGCTTTTCCATCAGCTGATCCCGTTTGGCTTCAAGGGGTGGTACAGATACTCCTGTGGACATGGAAAACATAAAGGCAAAGCATATCAGTAAGGAGCGTATATGCGGGATTAGAATATTAAACATAGGTTCCTTTGAAAAATGCCTTGTAAATCCTTTTGTAGTCAAGTCCATCCGATGGCCCTCTTACGCCTTGTTATCGACCATTCGATGCAAAACACCTACAGCGCATTTAACTGTAGCATGGGTGGTTGAAACCAGGTTCTGAAAATTTTTAAACCTTTTTTTTAAGCATCAAAGGGCGCTGAGCCAATCCTATCTCAGCACTAAGAAGTGCTCCGGCAATGGAATAAAATGTAATAAGCACCAAGGGTAATAAATCTATTTGTGTGATTATCTGATGCAAAATTAGGCAGGGGCCTTCACCCATTTATGCGTAGAAAAAATGATAAGCCAAAATACGTAGATCTACTTATGAGTGAACAGCTATAGCACAACCTGCTACCACGTCTGCCCTTACCAGGCATTGCACTGGCAATCTGTTGATTAAGGAAAAATTCAAAACCTGCCTCTGGACCCGTTGTCGCAACATTTTCTTGTCATTTTCACAAAACGAGACGTGTCTTTTTTGTACTATTGTTAAACCATTATGGTCATTTTCGCATAAGGCTCATGCGCAACTTTCCCTCCCGGCATTGCAAAGACATTCGCTCCAGCATTTTCTGCTGCTGTCTGCTCCTGATGAGTGTTTTGAGTAATGCGCAGCCAACTGCAGCGGACTCGCTTCAGGTACAAAAAATGCTGGAGAAGGGGCACGACCAGTTCAGTCAGCAGAATCTTGATTCCGCCGAATATTATTACCTGCAGTCAAGGCAGCTGGCTGCGCAAATTGGTTATCTGCGAGGCACAAACAATGCCATTGGCCTCCAGATAAAAGTGCTGAACCAAAGAAGTAAATTTAAAGAAGCCCTGGAACTGGCACAGGAAGGAATTGAAATAAGCAGGAAGCTAAGTAAGCAGGAACAGGCCAGGGCATTTAATAATGCCGGTTATTTGTATGCTAACCTGGGCAACTTAAAGGCTGCCGCTACCAGCTTTCTGCAGGCACTGGAATTGGCCGAAGCCCTGGGCGATGTTAAGAGCCAGATGAAATATGGCAATAACCTGGCCTCTGTATTCGGAGAATTGCGGGACGCTGAAAAATGCTTTCAGTATGCCGAACAAAGTTATGAGCTCGCCCTGCAGTTAAAGGACACGTTTGCCATTTCACAGAGCCTCAATAACATGGGTGCCAGCGAGCTACTGGCAAAGCGTTATAAACAAGCTACAAATCACCTCCTGGAAGTGCTGAAACTCGGGCAGCTGACCGGTAACCTGGACCAGGTCCTATTTGCTTATGAAAACCTGGGGGAGGCAGAAATGGAACAACACCAGTACCAGCAGGCGCTGGCCTATTATCAGCAGGGTATGCAGGTATTGCATTACCACCCAGACCAACTGCACGAGCTCTATATTAACAAAGGACTCGCCACCACCTATCTGAAGATGGAACTGCTTGAGCAGTCTCTTTATTACCTCGGCAGAGGCCTGTCTGTTGCCAACAGCATCAATGCTGCTAACGAACTTCGCCTGCTTTACCGCATTGGATCGGAAGTACTGGAGCGCATTAACAATCCAGAACTGGCGCTTGAGTATCGTAAGAAATATGAAGCCCTGCACGATTCAATCATGAGTGCCGAGACCCAACAAAGCATTCATCGCATGGAGATAGAATACCAGACAACGCATAAGGAAAAAGAGATTGCCCAACAACACCTGATGCTGGCCCGGAACAACCTGGAGATTGAAAAGAAAAACAACATGATCTACCTTTCGCTGGTAGCAATGGTTGCCCTACTGGCTGCTATCAGCCTTTTCTATCTGCACTATCGCAACAGGCAAAAAACCAATGCCCAACGCCTGCGTGCCTTGCGGCAGGAAGGTGAGCTAAAAGTGCTTATGGCTATGATAGAAGGGGAAGAAAAAGAAAGAAGCCGCCTGGCTCGTGAACTTCATGACGGTGTAGGAGGCATGCTCTCTGCCACTAAAATGCACCTGAGTGTACTCCAAAACCAGGGAGTGCAGGCCGGGCAAAGTCAGCAATTTCTCCAGACCACTTCCCTGCTGGATGCCGCCACCCAAGAGGTAAGAAACATTGCCCATAACCTCTCACCAGACATGCTGCTGCGCTACGAACTGGAGGAGGCTCTTGCCAGATTCTGTAAGAATGTGAGCAATGCACAGCTACAGATAGACTTTTACTACCTGGGAGAAAGCATCAAGCTCAAAAACAACTTTAAGCTGGTACTCTACCGCATGGTACAGGAGCTGGTCAATAACATCATAAAGCATGCCGAAGCCTCACAGGCCCTGGTGCAGTTAAGTCTCCACGACCACATGCTTAGCCTAACGGTAGAAGATAACGGCAAAGGCTTTATAATGGGGGAAGGTAAGGGCATTGGCCTGGCAAACCTGCAGGCCCGGGTAAAAGATATGCAGGGAGAAATCTCTATCGAATCTGCCCCTGGCAAAGGCACCACTGTTTATGCCGAATTCAATATTAAGCCTTACCTGGAAAAAAGTATCATCGTCACCACAGCAGCATAAGTAATTCACGCTTATCC
>JASLAE010000192.1 GCA_030147305.1 Cesiribacter sp. | reverse complement strand
CATTAACGATAATGGAAATGGAACAGCCACCCTAACCATAACTGCAACAACGGAAGATGAGGGAACCTATCCAGATATTCTGATAACAGTTGCAGATGGCAGAGGGGGTACTGATGCTGAAAATATAAGTATTATCGTAGGTGAAAATCATGCACCACGCCTTTTAAGAATTTATTCACTAAGCTTACTCGAGAATGAAAGCCGTACCCTGGAAGTGCGAGGTACTGATGTTGACGGAGATGAATTAACATTGTCACTGGTGGATGCTCCCTCCTTCGCATCGTTAACGCCTGGAGAGCAGAATAAAGCAATTATTACTTTAAGACCTGGCTATACGCATGCTGGTCAACACTTAGTTACGGTAAGAGCAACAGATGCACATGGTGCCACTGCCCACGCCAGTTTTACTGTTACCGTGCGAGATGTAAAAATCTCATACAAAGTGCTGGCTAACTTCAACGACCATTTTCATGCACAGGCTCCAGCTCCTTGGAACAACTTTGCAAGCCCCCCAAGTGCCGGAAATGTGCAAAATGACTTAATGGATTTCGATGAAGAGCAAACTTCAATCGACATTACCATCTTAGATAACTTTAACCGTGCAGAGGGTGGCGCTACAGCGAATAACCCTGGCCTATTTCCCGATGCAGTGCTGAAATCACATTTTATTGGGTGGGATGATGCGGTGAGAAGAATCAAATTTAGCGGGCTAAACCCTATTCTCACCTATAAAGTGACCATTTTGGGCAGTGCCGACAGCAGTAATTTCAGCAAAACGCCTACGCAGTACATCATCAACGACGTAACGAAAACGCTGGATGTTCAGGACAATACGTCAAATACAGTGGTCTTCGAGGAGCTCTCCCCGGCAACTGGTGAAATTGTTATTGGCGTGAAGCGCACCGGTGAAAACCAGTATGCCTACATAAATGCTGTAATTTTAGAAGCCACCCTTAAGGATGATACTACGCCAATTGCACCAGCTAACTTAAGTGCTTCCCTTACAGAAAATAATACGATACTACTGCAGTGGAAAGACAATGCCTATAACGAAAATGGTTTTGAAATTGAGAGAAGCCTGGATGGCAGCAGTTACAGTAACATTGGCACCACCGATCCAAATGTAGGTACATTCACCGACACTAACATCAGCATGGCCCCAGGTCTTATCTACTACTATAGGGTAAGGGCCATGAATGGTAATGGTTATTCTGACTGGAGCAACGTAGCCCAGGTTGAAATAGAAGATACAGATCCGGGCAATGAGGACAATGAGGCTCCGGTAATATCAGATTTTCCTGCTGTTGTAATAGCACCGGCAGGTGAAGAAACCAGGCAAAACTTTGGTTTGAATGATCCTAACGGGGACGATCTGGAACTGATTACCCGCTACATGCCTGCTTTCGCCAGCATAGAGTTAGTAGATGAAAACACCGGTGTTATTATCCTTAATCCCACTATTGAGGACATTGGCTATTACGATGGCATTCAGTTTACAGCCTCAGACGGATCCCTGGAAACAGATATCACCTTTAGCATATCTGTGGTAAACAATGAGGTAGTTTCTACCTATGTAAACATGAGTGTACCAGATGGTGTCGCAGGATTACCGTGGAACAATGCGATTTTCCAGGCTAACGCCAATCAGGAAATGCATGGCAATTTAATAAACGAGTTAAATGAGGAGACGGGTTATAAGCTTGTAAGCAAGACACCTTTCACCAAAGGCAGATTATATGGAGACGAAACCGGTACAGACACGGGCGTTTTCCCGGATGAGGTACTGAAGTCTGCTTACATTGCTAAAGGCTCTGCGGCAAGCTTTGAAGTTAGGGGACTCGATCCTGCCAAACGTTATAATTTTGTATTCTTTGGCAGCAGCATATTAGGCAGTTTTGGTGGCCATACCACTTACAGCATCGGCGGGCAGAGTATTTCACTAGCCATACAAAGTAATGTAGAGAAAACTGTGCAGCTCAATGGGATACAACCTCCTGCTAACGGCACGGTAACAATCTCAGTAGTGGGTGATAATGATGCTACAAAAGGCGGGTATCTGAATGCAATGGTGCTGGAAGAATATAGCAGTGAAGAAATTTTGCGCCCTGAAAAACTGCAGGCCCATGCTACCTCCAGAACTACCGTTGAGCTTAGCTGGAACGACAGATCTTACCAGGAGACTGGCTTTGAAATAGAAAGAAGAGAACTTCCCAATGGGGACTTTAGCCTTATCCATACCACTGCAGTAAATGCCACCAGTTTCACAGACCAGGGACTTACCGCAAATACAGGTTATGAATATAGGATAAAGGCGATCGCAGGCAACAATGCTTCGGCTTACGCTGAAGTAGCTCAGGCTGCTACTTTTATGTATCAGGTGTATATCAATGCCAATGACCACACTAACCAAAGCAGAACAAACGCAGGGGCGCCCTGGAATAACCTGGATAGGGATACGCAGACGGGCTTCATCTGGGACAAGCTTTATAAAGATCTTGGTAACAATGAGCTGTCTGGCATCATCATGAAAATTGAAGAAAACTTTGATGGCAATGGCGATGCAGGACCAAATGCTGAAAATAAAGGCATTTACCCAAATCAGGTTATCAAATCATTTTATTTTACCGAGGCCGTGAATACGGCAAAACTGGGTATCTCCGGCCTGAACAGTAACCTCACTTACAATTTCCGCATCATGGGCGCTTCAGCTTTTGGTGAAAACAATGGGGTATCTGAGTACCGGATTGGAGACAAAAAGAAAACGCTTGATGTTCAGCAAAACATTACCAATACTGCTGTCATTCGTGATGTACAACCAGACAATGGCCTCGTATACTTAGAGATCAAAGCCGGAGCCCAGGAATCTTATTTTGATGAAGACAATGGTACCGGCCGCTATGGTTACTTTAATGCCATGGTCATTGAGGTAAGGGATCCACAGAAAGAAAGCCTGGGTGCAGGTACCAATGCAGGAGCAAGAGTGGAGGCTGAACAACCCCTTGCCTATGAACCCGTTACCAATCAGATTACAACAGTATATCCAAATCCTGTAGAGGAAGAGCTTTTCATAGAATACACGGCGCGTGTAGCCGGGCCCCACAACATGCAGATCACAGATCTGATGGGCAGAACAGTGTATTCCCAGCAGCTTAATGCAGTACAGGGTAAAAATACCTGGTCAGTTAACTTAGTGCACAGGTCAATGAAAACCGGCATGTATGTACTGAAAGTAACATCAGCAGAGGCTGATAGCAAGGTGATCAGATTTATGAAAAAGTAAAAAGTATATTCAGACTGATCATGGTAAGCATTGAAGGGGTTACAGAGCAAAAGCTAAATTAAAGTTCAATTAAATATTAAACGCATCCATCAAAAAAGGCAGCCCATGGGCTGCCTTTTTTCGTATAAGCATCATCAGCATCCATTTTTCAGATTTTATCAAATCATACATCAATAAATATTTTATTAAATATTTTATTTTTGTACTATTAGGCAGTTTATTTTACATATTATTATATTTGCTAGAGAATCTCTAAATTATTTCTCTTCCGTTATCTCCGGATAGCGCAATTTTGGTTGAAAACTTACCTCCTATTCTCTTTTATTGCGGGCCTATTTTTATGAAAAAGTCGCTGTTTCTACTCCTGGCAGTCCTCTGCTGCAGTTTTAATGCCTGGACACAAGACTGTGGTGCCATTCCTCCCATCGATGGAAATGTATACCCCTGGTGTTATCAGGAAAATGAAGGGACCAGCTGGAACACTACCCCTTACAAAGCCTACATCATAAATGGCATGCCATTCAGGTTGCTTTTTCCAAAAGGTTTTGATAGTACCACTGTTAGCGGAAAAAAATACCCGTTGGTTATCTTATTACATGGCATAGGCCAAAGCGGCACAGACAACAACCATCAGCTTAAATATGGCTGCGAAGAACACATGCAAGCCGTTAATAAAGGCATGTACAATGGTTTTGTAATGGTACCTCAGTCTCCTGAAAGTTTATGGGGAACCTCACAACGCGCCGCAGTCCTGAGGTTGGTAGATATAGCCATTCGTGATCTGCAGGTGGATCCATTTAGGGTGCAGCTGGAGGGCTACTCTGGTGGTGCTACGGCAGCCTGGAAGCTTGCGTATGAAAACCCAACCTTGTTTGCAGCAGCCATCCCTATGTCTTCTGCTGACGCGACCATTGCCGGTTGGGCCAATGCTTTAAAATATACAGCAATCTGGCATGCCCAGGGCGGTAGAGACACGCAGCCGACACCCAATGCAGGTAATAATGTTGCAAGCAAGTTTCAGAGTGTTGGTGCCAACTATAAATACCAGTTTTACCCAGAACTTGGCCATGGAACCTGGTTTGCTATGTACAAAGAACGGGACTTCTTTCCATTTCTAATGCGTAATTCCCATTTACGCATACATGCTCTATTTTTTAAATACAACTTC
>JASLAE010000447.1 GCA_030147305.1 Cesiribacter sp. | reverse complement strand
CGTGAAGCCTTTTCCGGTGTTGTAGGCACTCCGGAAAATGAGCTGGCTGTAGATATGATGTGGTACCTGTGGACAGGCCCCCAATCTCCCCTGTTTGGTAAAGATAAAATGACCACCTTCGAACGATACTTCATCAACGATGCTACCCTGCATAAAGAAGCAAAAGGCTATTATTACAAATACAGGGACGATCCGGAAACCTGCGACAGGATTTTAAAAGATTTTGGCTTAGATCCCAAAAACTCCATCATTATCAATGGCCATGTACCTGTGGTGGTAAAAAAAGGTGAAAGCCCTATAAAGGCGAACGGCAAGTTATTAGTGATCGATGGTGGTTTTGCCAAGGCCTATCAGGATCAGACTGGCATTGCAGGATACACCCTTATTTTTGATGATCATGGAAAACAGATCATCGCACATTTACCATTTGAGACCACTGCATTAGCCATTGAAGAAGAAGTTGATATTCTCTCCAGCGAAACACTTTATTCTTATTCTTCTAAACCCCTGAAGGTATCCGATATCAAGGATGGCGATCAGATCAAAGAGCTGATCGTAGACCTGAAGGAGCTCCTGCATTGTTACAGGTCCGGACAGCTGACCGAACGTTTTCAATCGCTGGAACATTGATGCTTAAGCAGATAATTTTTATGAACTTGTCTTTAGCAATCTTAATACCTATTGAATATTGCAATTGAACTACTTTGGCTTCCTTATTCCGGCAATAAAGGCTTTTTTTGAACTGCATGAACCGTTTTTTATCTACTGACCAGTCCTATGCCCTGCTAATCAATATACAAAAGGCCGGTCTGCCTGCTGTGTATGAGCATGAAAAACATCGGCTGGTGCTTTTGGATAATCTTGGAGACAAGCAGGTAATTTTCAGACTGCCAATAGTGCTACCCCCACTACACAACAATCAGATAACAGGCCTTGCTCCTGAGCCAGTACATTATGTATTACTGCTGATCCAGGCGGGGAACTGCGCCCTGGGTTATTTTGAAAACGGTATTAACCTAGATCACAAGGTTTTCCGCTCCTATATGGTGCGAAAGAAGCAGGGCAAAAGCCAGATCAAATACTTAAAGACTAAAGGAAAATCAAGGGCTGGGTCCCGGGTTCGGCTTGGGGAATCGGTTGAATTTTTCGAGAATATTAATGAAAGGCTGCAGCAATATTTTTCAGCACATGAGGTGCATCGTATTGCCATTAGTTGCTCAAAAACACTCATACCTTTTTTGTATAGTGCAAAAGTACCTCCCCCCTTCGACAAAGGAGATGATAGAATTTTCAAAATACCAAAGCACATCCATACACCCATCTATGAAGTAATGATGGATGCACATAGATTCCTCCTGAGAGGCGAGCTCATTTATGAAGAATCCCATCAGCAGCTGGTGCAGGAATTACTAAACGATATAAATGGGTTTAATGAGGATGAGGAGGAATAACATACATCGACCATATGGCCTATTAAAACAAACTTTTTCACCGGTATTTAATTCTACATACATCAATCTTTCATTTCTTCTGAATACAAGCCTTTGCTGCAGTGCTGTGTATGAAAGGTAAAAGAAGAAATAGATTGACTGAAAGTTACCAGGTCTAAAGCTGATACATTTAAATATCAACATTTTGAAAATTTTCCCAGTACTCTGTCTGATCGCTTCTTTGTCCTGCACGCTTTCTACCGGTTGTGCCCAGTCAAAAGAAGATTACCTGAGCAAATCCGGCGAGTTGGAGGTAAAAGATGCATTTCCGGCACTTGAGTTTACCCGTCCGGTTGATTTGCAGCATGCCAATGACAACAGACTTTTTGTTGTGGAGCAAAGGGGCGTGATTTCAGTGTTTCAGAATGATGCTACTGTAGCCAATAGCACTGTTTTCCTGGAGATAGAAGATCGTGTGGAGGATGATGGCAATGAAGAAGGATTATTAGGATTGGCTTTTCATCCTGATTATCAGCAAAATGGATATTTTTATGTGAACTACACTGCCTCAGATCCTGATCGCACAGTAATAGCACGTTACCAGGTTTCAGCTGCTGATAAGGATAAGGCAGATGTGAATAGTGAGTTAGTGATTTTAGAAATACCGCAGCCTTACTCGAATCACAACGGCGGACAGGTAGCATTCGGACCCGATGGTTATTTATACATCGCTGTGGGAGACGGTGGTTCTGGTGGAGATCCCCAGGAAAACGGACAGGATCTAAAGACTCTATTGGGTACTATTTTACGCATAGATGTAAACAGTAAGACAGGAGCCTTGCCTTATGCAATACCGGCAGACAATCCTTTTGCCAATAGCAACGAGGGCTACCGGGGTGAAATATGGGCATGGGGTTTGCGTAATCCCTGGCGCTTTAGCTTTGATACTGAAACAGATGAACTATGGGTAGGCGATGTAGGTCAGAACAAGTGGGAAGAAATTGACCTTATTGTAAAAGGCGGAAATTATGGTTGGAACGTTATGGAAGGAGCGCATTGTTTCGAACCCTCTTCCGGATGCAATACCAATGCTTTAATCCCGCCCATTTGGGAATATGGTCGCGGCGACGGGGTATCAGTGACCGGTGGCTATGTGTACAGAGGCCCTACTATGGACCAACTGAAAGGGAAATATATATTTGCAGATTTTGCAAGCAGCCGCATCTGGTCCTTAGATGTTACAGACAGGAATAATCCGGCCAACACAGAATTATTTAAGGTACCCTTTCCTGTTTCATCATTTGGTGTAGATCAGCAACAGGAACTCTACTTGTGTGGCTTCGATGGAAAAATCTATAAGTTTGGTTATCATAACCCGGAGTAAGGAATTCGATTTGTATGACCTGAGAGTTTTGTTTTTCAGGCTTTGAAGGCTTGTAAAAAATTGAATGACGGGCGATAGCCGGGAAAATGAAGGCTTCAGCTTACAACTTCTCGAAATAAGTTACCATTTTTTTTCTGGTCGCCTCGTCTGGCATTCTACCATACCCGGCACCCATGTTATCGCGGAGATGGTTTACTTTTTCAGTGGCAGGAATAGCACAGGTTACAGCCGGGTGCGAAATAATATACTTTAAAAAGAATTGTCCCCAACTCTGGCAATCAATGTCTGCAGCCCATGTGGGTAAAGATTTGCCTTTGACGCTGGAGAACAAGGCTCCTTCTTCATAGGGGCGGTTGATCAGCACGGCCACACCATGATCGGCAGCAAAGGGTAAAATTTCCTGCTCTGCCTCCCGGGTTAGGATTGAATAATTGAATTGAACGAAATCTACAGGATGTGTTTTCATCACCTGCATGAGGTCAGGATAAGAACTGGTGGTGTAGTGGGTAATGCCAATGTACCGGATCTTGCCTTCTTCTTTCCATGCCTGCAGGGTCTTCAGATGTACTTTGTAATCCACCAGGTTATGCACCTGCATGAGATCGAGTTTAGGAGTTTTTAGAAGCTCCATAGAGCTTTGCATTTGCTGATGGCCTTCTTCCTGCCCCCGTGTCCATACTTTTGTAGCCATAAATAATTGTTCCTGCACTCCCAGCTTTTGTGCCAGTGTCCCTACAACAGCTTCGGCACTGCCATACATGGGTGAGGAATCAATCAGCTTCCCCCCCATTTCTACAAAAACCCTGAGCACCTCTTCCAGGGATGCTCTTTTAGCAGCAGAATTTCCAGCATCAAATGTTTGCCAGGTACCCATACCTATGGCTGGTATTTTTTCGCCGGTAGCAGGTATGCTTTTTTCAATGATTTGCTGCTTCATCTTATCTTTTTGTGGCTTGATAGCGAAATCTGCAGAAGTAAGAAACAGTAAACCTGCGCCAGCCTTAAGGCTGCTCGTGATCATTTGCCGACGGCTGAAAGAATTATGCATGGCCAGGGCTGCAGTATAAGTTGTTTTAAAACCTACAAAACCTTTCTGAAAATCTTTACAGGAAAAATCCGATAATCATTCAGGTTAACAGCGTAAAGCGAATTTTCCCAGTAGATTACTGGCACAAGACCGGTTGGTGTGCTTCCATTGCTGTTAGGCATTGTCATATGTGCATTGCCTGCATAGGTAATATTGCTGATGCCGAGCCGTGCAGCAATATATTGCAGAAAGGCTTCTTTTTCCCGGGCAGTAGACGTGTAACCAATTTCTTCAGCGACAACACCCTGCGCTACCTCTTCCTTTGCATAAGGAATTTTAGCAAAAGTATTGATGTAGATCTCAGGTACTGCCAGTACAGGCACTTCTGATTTGGGAGCTGATGCAAGCTCATGGAAGACTCCTCCCTGTAAAGGCCTTATCATTTCAACTTCACGATGCGGCCTGGGCTTTTGCTTAAGCTTATCAGGCTTAAAGGCTGCTGGCGGGGAAGGTGCATTTTCACTGAACATAGCCTCCTGCCCCAGCCCGGCATACACAGGCTGATGCTGGTGCACATTGATGATGGCCGTAAAAGTATTGATAAAATGTTCAGTGTTTTGTATATGAAACAGGGCTAACTCGTAGAGTCTATTCCTGGAAACCAGGTAATTATGGATATTCTTAGTCTTCTCGTAAACTATTTTAATTTTTTGTGCGTGTGGCGTTCCCTGATATCTGCTGTATAGATGGTGCAGGGCGGTTAATTTAACATTTGATTCCTGCAGGTGCCCCACATCTTTTACATCAAAGCTTTCAGTTTTGCCAACCACCTTTCTGGTAGAAGACGACCCGTTCAGACCGAAAAAGGAACGCATAAGCTTCATTATTTAGACAGTATTTTTTTCAGGTGGAGGGTTTCAATCTCAACCTGAATTGTTTCTGACGCTTTTATATGTTCAAAGAAATTATCCAGGCTAGTTATGTACTGCTCCAGAAGCGCTTCCTGTTCCTGTGTAAGGATATTCTTCAAAGGTTTTTGGGCCTTGGTTTCTTCTATCATCATTCAATTTCAATTTGTTTGCTTTTGCTGAAGGTGCCGACAATTTTATTGTTAAGTTCTTCCTGTACTACCATCAACTCCTTCACCGCCTCAGCACGCTTGCGACTTCCTTCTTCCGAAATCTTGATCACAGCATCCAGCGTTTCAATCATATCTTTGTTAACCTTTTTCAGGGTCTCTACATCCACAATACCCCTTTCATTTTCCTGAGCGGCGACCACTACGTTGCCTTTTAAGAGCTCCGAATTCTTCAACAGCATGGCATTGGTTGTATCCGTCACCTTCTTCTGAATCTCCAGCGCTTTTCGTTGCTTTTCTAAGCCTAAGGCAATGGCCACCTGTTGCCGCCATACGGGAATAACGGTGTTGATAGAATTCTGTATCTTTTGCGCCAGTACATCATTCGTTGTCTGGATCATCCTGATCTGAGGCATGGATTGCGTGGCGATGGTATGAGAGAGTGTAAAATCATGCACTTTCTTTTCTAATCGCTCTTTGAAAGCAATCATGTCGCTCAGGCGCTGCACCGCAAGTTCATCCTGGTTGCTGGAATCAACCTCGGCCTGTAACTGGGGGATGGTTTCCTGCTCAAGTTCCTCGATCTTAATTTTGCCGGCCGCAATTATGGAACGAACCTCCTGAATATACTCGACTGCCTGCTTGAACATCACTTCAAGACTGGTAGAGTCTTTTAAGATGCTCTGCCGAGTTCTTTCCAACTTAATGACAACATCATCAACATTCTCGGAGATGGTATTATATTGACTGGCTATTCTTTTAGATTTATCCACAAACTTCTGCATGAAGGGTATGCCACTCACCATGCGCGAAATTCTGCTTGGATTTTCCGCCTCGTCAATTTTAATCATATTGATCTGGGTCAGCAGCTCGTTGATGGCCTCGCCGGCATCACCAGAATCTTTTACTTTAACTTTTGTCAGTAATTCATTAGAGTAGTAACCAAGCTTTCGTTGGGTCTCCACGCCGAAATTGCTCAGGCTTTCTGGTTTGGCCGGATCTATAGTCTTAGAGATCTCACGTGCTTTTTGCTGAATTAATTCTTTATTTTCCGCTACAGTGATGCTATTTTTTTCCATGATGGTTTAGGCTCTTAATTGATGTTTAAAGTTTTTATTCAGCGAATCGAGGTGCTTCTTGATGTTTTCATGCCGAGTAGTGGTTTCATACCATTCTATCTCGTGCAGGGGCAAATAATCACCCAAGAGATCCCGCACTTCGTTGAGCAGGGCTTCCCCTTTTTTGGTTCTAAAACCCGGATTTTTATAGAAGGCACTGATGTACTGTACCTTTACCTGACCTCCTTCTGTAACGGCAAGCTCCTTTACCTCCACCACCAGCTCAGAGGTTTTATCATCATCTGAAACAACAGTTTTATAAACACCCCTGTTTCCTTCTTCTAAAGCAGCAATACATTGTTCTTTTACCGACTGGATTGTTTCCCTTAAGCGTTGGTTGGGTTTGATTTTGTACCCATACAGGTATCCGAAAAGAAAAGCGAATATGGATGTTAAGAATATTATCATGATCATACTGGTTTTAATTTATAACATAAAAAGAAAAAAAATCTTGTGCGAGAAAATTATGATAAGCGGTTAAGTGATGCTCTGACAGGTCAGTAGAGCAATTAACACTTACGGGCAATTCTCCTAGCATATCTAATCAACACCTATGGATTAAGACTTACGCTTAAACTCTAAAATGAAAACTCCTGAAATGCCTGCATAATAAAATCAATTGAAACAGAAGCTTTATTTACACTGATGCTATATATAGCAACCAGCCTCTGCATACTTCTGTTAAACTCTTAATGAAATAAGAAAAGCGCAGGGTTCTTTCAGAACTACCACTATCAATTATCAAAGCAAATGTTGTTAGGCTACATCAGAATACATTTAGCTTCAATCTTAACTTCTATTTGGTATCATTAAAACAGATAGATTCTAATACAGGTTCCGGTGAGTTAGTAGGCAATCATGATTTTTAAGAAGAGATTTGAAAAAATATAAAATATAGTGTTATTAAAAACATATAGTTCTTCATGTTATTTAATAACAGCGCATTACCATGGATTTGACTCACTTTTATCCTTAAGTTATGTGTGAAGTAAAATTTTACAGCAGTAGATATTTCAATAGCTGGGGTAGTCTTTCTGCATTAATGCAATAGAGATTTGTGTTACATATATTTATAAGAAACTAACATATCTATAATAATAATAGTAATTTAATGTTACTAAAGTATCAAAGGATGCTGTTATTACTTATTAGTTTATTGCTCTTTTTGCTAGCATTTAGTGCGTGTGATCAAACTTAAGTTGTAATGGTAGCCACAGTTAAAGTATTTAACTTAAGTTATGAAGCATTATAGTATGGTTATATAAAAATAGTTATTGGCACACTTTTTTTGGGCCTCAGTCT
>JASLAE010000442.1 GCA_030147305.1 Cesiribacter sp. | reverse complement strand
AAAGGAAAGTATTATCTTTTCTACGCTGCACATCTTCTTCTCCTGGGCTTTTGCTGCTGCAGTCTGGAAGCGGATGCACAGCAGCAGTACTATTGCCAGGCGCTACCTGAAGCTTGCTTTATTTTTCATGCTGATCAGTAGTCTGGGCCCTTTTGCTTTAGGTCCGCTTATGGTGAATGGGCTGGGCGGAAGCACCTGGTACTACATGGCCATCTATTACTACCTGCACTTTCAGTACAATGGCTGGTTTCTGTTTGCCTTGCTGGCGCTAGTGTACCAGTATCTGGAAGCAAAGAAAATAATCTTTGATAACAGGGGAGCCACCTTAGCCCTGCTGCTATTCACCCTGGGCTGCTTCTTTTCTTTAAGTTTATCCATACTGTGGGCAGAAAAGCAAAGCTGGTTATATGTGTTGGCAGCCCTAGCCGGGGTGGTTCAACTGGCAGGCTGTTATTATGGATGGCGTTCTTTTAAGAGAACAGCAAAGCAGGGTTGGCAGGAATTGCCCCTGCTGGTAAAGCACCTTCTCCTGTTTACAATCCTCTGCTTTCTGCTGAAGCATGTACTTCAGCTGGTTGCCGCGCTGCCCTCTATGGCAGACCTTGCTTTTGGCAATCGCAACTTTATCATTGCCTTCCTGCACCTGATCTTTCTGGGTGTTGTAACACCCCTGCTCCTGGCAGAGGGTTTCCACAAAAAATGGCTGGTAATTTCACCTCTTACCCGCACCTTAAGCTACTTGTTCCTGCTGGCATTCACCATCAGCCAGCTACTTTTAGTGGGGCTTTACCTGCCTGCCCTTACCAGCCGGCTGGCTCCTGTGCACGCCCTATCAATGTTCCTGGCTAGCAGCCTGATGCTGGCAGCCACTGCCGGAATTTTTATCTGCAGCTACCACCGGCGTACCGCCTCCCCTGCAGCAAAGCCGGAGCATGTACTCACACCAGGGATAAAGACCTATTAAACATCGACTATCATAAAACAGCCCTGAAAAGAATTCCAGGGCTGTTTTATATTGATGTACTGATGTTTACACCTTCATCAATATCTAAATAGAGACTTATGCTGTCTTAAAACGCATAAGCAAGGACAATGAACAGATGGATCAGGGCACTAGCTACAAATAGCGGAATGGTTATTTTGGATGAAATATCTCCCAACAGGGCTGCCAGCACACCAAAAGAAAGCACACCCATGATGGCAAATTCGACTATATCATTACCGTTTGCACAAATTGTTAAAAGGGTTGCAGGTACAATAAGGCAGGTATGCACCAGAAGAATAAAAGCCATCAGGCCCAGACGATTGTAGTTCGCATCTTCCAGCTGACGATTGTACCAGTTCATTACATTTTCCATGATAGTTTTGTTTGATTGTGATACAAAACTAAGGTTGGTCAGCTCCCGGAATTATGATATTCATCAGCTCAAAAAATGATCGTTTTCTGGAAGTCAGTCCCTTTTTACAAGTTAAATCATAACTGACTAATTGCTTACAGTCTTTTCCCTTATTTATGGATCTCTTCAGGTCTCTTACCAGGCCAACCAGAGGTGAATATTGATCCCTGATAAAAGTAAACTGGAGATCATGGAAGCGTAGTACTCTTTACCAGCAGTTGTAGAGGACCTCTTAACCCTCAAGGCCCCTGTCCCTTTAAAAGAGTGGCACCCGCAAAACTTGGAGCTTACTTAAATTAGACCTGCCTTGCTGCTCATTCACCTTTGCCTATTACCAGATATCTGCAATTAATTGCAGGACTTACAAGCTACTAAACGCAAACTGGCAAATCAGCACATCTATTCACAAGGAAGGCAATTCAGATATGTTCAGTACGATCAGAGCCTGTAGTTTCGCTTCCAGAACTTGTACCAGTTTTTGTTTGCGGGATAGCTTCTGGATGAGGTGATGTTGTTGAAAACAAGCGCCACCAGCAGCAAAATCAACGCACCACATAGCACAGGACTGATCACATAGAAGTACCCCAGGCTTTTGATATGTTCAGAACCAATAATGGCAATCAGGGCGGTAGCTCCGCCCGGTGGGTGCAGGGTTTTAGTGATCTGCATCAGCACAATGGAGAGGGATACCGCAAGCGAGGCTGCCAGCCAGAGTGGATCCGGCAATAGTTTAAAGACCGTTACACCTACCAAGGCAGAAACTACATGGCCTCCAATGAGGTTTCGGGGCTGGGCCAGCGGACTTTGTATTACCCCGTAGATAAGCACGCTGGAGGCACCAAAGGAGCCTATGAGAAACAGGTTATCGTGGGCATCAAAAGATAAACTTTGTGTAAGACCAATGAAACCGATGCCAAAAAAGGCGCCTACAAAAGTCCAGAAATGTTCTTTATAGTCAATCAGTGTCTCCTTGTAGATCACAAGGCGGGCTATTCTGATGTTTTTCCTGATTCTCTGCTTCATGCATGGACTAAAGGCTGCAAAAGTACAAGAAAATTAAAACGAAAAACAGCTGTAAGAAGCAGTAATCTTACTAAGCTCATAAGCGCAATATTATCTACTTACTAGCTCCTGCTCAGACTCCATGCATGGGGAGTGTTTCTTTAAAGCTGCGAGGCAATAAGGAGCGATTTTGAAGCCAGGGGAATGCCTGTTGAGCTGGCAATCATTATGTGGATGACGCCATGAAAGTCCGTGATGGCACTGAGCCGAATAATTGGTCTGATGGAGGTTCTGTTTATGCAGGCATTAATTGCGGACATGCTGCAGGGTCTGGATCAACCTATTCCTGTAAATGACAGCCAGTTCTGTACCCCATGCGGAATCATGTTTAATCTTTTCGCCCAGCGAAAGTATATGTTTTATAAGCCAGCTGAAGCGCCTGTATTTCCTAAAATCAAAAAAGGCCTGCAAAACTGCAGACCCTTTTCATTATACAAACATTTACTACATAAGTTTTCTTTAATCTCCTTCGCCCTTGATGCGGTCCTGCTCATCTGAAGAGGCGCCGCGTTTACGACCTACCGGCTTGCTTTCTTTATTTCCGAAGCGATAGTTGAAGGTGAGGTTTAGCCGGCGGCTTTCTCTGCGACTTTCCAGCTTAATGCTGTTTTCGCCCACTAATGATTCCCCTCTGAATACCTGGGTTCTGAAAATGTCGGTGGCACTTAGTTTCAAGCTGGCATCGCGTTCCCAAAAACTATACTGCAGGCCAGCATTTACACTGTACATGCTCTTTGTCTGGATAATGCCCCAGATCATGGGCGAGCGATAAAAAGCAGATAGCTCTGCTGTAAAATCTGATGGCAGCTTAAAGGAGTTCATGATGTTAATATTGGTGGAGAGCTGTTCTACATCCAGGTTCTGCTCCATATACCTGCCGATATATTTTTTATGGAATGCGTTCAGGTTGTTCTGCATCTTCCACCATTTAGCAACAGTTACCGGCAGGGATACTGCTACACCCCAGTTTGTGAGGGTCCCCAGGTTTTTAGTGGTCATAAAAGCATCCAATCCTTCGGTTTCGATGATCTGGGTCATAGGGCCATCGGTGATGCTGTAAGTGATATTGGTGATGATGGACTTGTTGAAGGTATGGCTGAGCTGTACCTGATGCGTAAACTGTGGCTGAAGCAGCGGATTACCTTTGCTATAGGTGGTTACATCCAATAGAGAAAAGAAAGGATTCAGGTCCTGGTAAGAAGGGCGGTCTACCCGGCGGCTGTAGGAAAGCCCAAGTGCATTTTTCTCATTGAGCGGACGTTTCAGAAACAGGCTGGGAAACAGCGATACATACTGGTTTTGTGCCACACTATCGTTTTTCACAGATTCCCCCTGGTACCAGGTGTGCTCTGCCCGCAGCCCTGCCATCACAGTGGTCTTACCAAAGGCACCGTTCCAGCTGGCATAGGCTGCATTAATGTTTTCCCGGTACAGAAAATCATTCGTAAACTTATCCCATACCTGCCAGGCCAATTCATTTTCCTGCCGCTCTATGCGAGCGTCGTTATCTGAATATACGTAGCTAGACTTTACCCCCATTTCTATTTTACTCTTGCCAACAGGGAGTGTATGGTCGAGCTTAGCTACCCAGATGTTGATGTCGGAGGGTGATTCGCTCCGTAGCAGAAAAACACTATCGGTGCGGCTGTCGAAGTAGCGGAAGCTATTGTTAAAGAAGTTGCTTTTACTGCCCCTGTAATTGGAGAAGTCAACATCAAAAGTCAGCTCTCGCCCCTCCAGGTCGAAGGTTCTGCTATAATTCAGATTTAGTGTTGTGTTCCGGTAGCTGTTATCTATATCGCCCAGGGTAGAGATGGTGCGTTCGTTTTGCCCCCCTTCTATAGTATGGAGCGCCTGATTGTTATTATCAGATCCCCAGGTGCCAATGCTTCCGTTAACCATAAAGCCCAGGGTATTTTTCTTATTCAGGAAATAATCGACACCCGCTTTGTAGGAATGTCCACGCCAGTTGCGCAACAGGTGATTCTGGTGATTAAAAAAGTTGTTCTGCTGATTGGTATGAGCTTCACGCTCAAGAAGCATATCCTGAAAGCTGCGGCTCAGGCCATAGTTATAGGTGCCAAAGTAGTTTATCTTATTCTGGCGGTGGTTGAGCGTAAGACCGCCATTTAATTTTTCGTAGCGTCCATAGCCTGTGCCCAGGGTTAGGCTGCCATGCGTACCCCGGCTCCTTCCCTTTTTGGTTTTGATGTTGATGATGCCTGAATTACCTGCCGCATCATATTTTGCAGAAGGGTTGGTGATCAGTTCCACCTGCTCCAGGGCATTGCTGGGCATGTTCTTCAGCATGTTGATAACATCTGCACTGGAGAGGTAGGTAGGCTTTCCATCCAGCATAATGGTTACCCCCTGCTTGCCATTCAGGCTAATGTTTCCATCCTGGTCTACCGATACGCCGGGAGATTTCTCCAGCACCTCCAGGGCGGAGTTACCGGTAGCCAGGATGCTTCCCTCCACATTCACCACCATGCGATCGGCCTGCTGCTCGATCATAGGCCGCTGGCCTACTACGGTAACTGCTTTCAGCTGCTCAACCGTTTCCTGCAGCTGTAAGGAAGGCATGCTTTGATTTTCGCCCGCCCTAACCTTGATTGGGCCTGCCCAGATTTTGGTATAGCCCATCATGCTGGCAGAGAGCAGGTAGCTTCCCTCCCCTATGCCGGTGAGCACATACTCACCTGTACCCGTACTGATGGCTCCCTTCACCAGCGCCGAATCCACAGCGCTTAGTAAAGAAACAGTAGCAAATGCTACAGGCTTGTTTTGTTCATCTATAACCCTGCCCGACAAAGTAGTCTGGGCGAAGCAAGTAAGGCAGCCAGCCAGCTGCAGGCAAAGGAGGATGGTGATTTTGTAGATTGCCCAGTGAGTGAAACAGCTGCCGCTGGTTAAGGGAGTAATGCTCATATTAATCTTGGTTAAAAGTTTTTATCCCGTGCTTATGATGAGCTAGTTAGGGAGCATTGGGCAGGTGATAAAATAAATGTGATGAAGGCGGGGAAAGATGTGACAAATGGGGCTGTATTGTTAGGCACAATGTGATTGTATACAAAGCGACAGGTTTAGCAAGCATAAGCAACGCCAGCTGCACTGCGCCAGCTGCACTGCGCCAGTTGCACTGTGCCAGCTGCAATACAATCATTGACACAGCGGTTGTATGTTCGTTCGAAAATTTGCTATACAATAGCAGCGGGAAAATGATTAGGCCATGCTTATGGCCTGAGGGGGAACTGGAGCACGCGCTTAAAAAGAGCGCCCGACCACTTGCTGAAGGTTAAAAGAGAAAGGGCTGTTGTATTGAAATAAAACCAACAGCCTGCATCAGAAGAGAAATTTGAAAATTTAACTATTTGAGCGCTGCAGCAAGGTCCTGCATATAGGCTTCACTCACCGGTATCTTTGCACCATTAATTGTTACCTGGTGCCGTTCCACTTTAT
>JASLAE010000408.1 GCA_030147305.1 Cesiribacter sp. | reverse complement strand
AATACCACGGAAAATATTATAGGAAAAGCTGTGGAATTCCCCGATAATAAGCAATACATGGTGTCCGGTGTCTTTGAAGATGTGCCTGAGCATGCGTCCCGTCAGTTTGATTTTGTGCTATCTTTTGAAGAATACAAAGAGGTTTCTCCATGGGTGCTGGAATGGACAAACAATGGCACGCTTACTTACCTGGTTTTAGAAGAAGGCGCCAATAGCAAACAGTTTAATAAAAAAATTGAAGATTTTGTAAAGCGCAAAGAGGGCGAGCAGCACATCACTTTGTTTGCCACACCATATTCCGATAAATATTTATATGGTAATTATGAAAATGGTGTACAGACTGGTGGCAGAATTTCATATGTAAGGCTGTTTTCAATCATTGCGGTTTTTATCCTTAGCATTGCCTGCATCAACTACATGAACCTTTCTACTGCAAAAGCATCCAGGAGGTTAAAGGAAGTGGGGATCAAAAAAGCAATGGGTGCAAGCAGGCGCATGCTGATGCTGCAATACCTGGGTGAATCGGTTATGATGACGCTTGTGTCATTGGTCCTGGCCCTACTGCTGGTAGTGCTTATTCTTCCTCAGTTCAATGAAATTACAGGGAAACAGCTTATCCTGAGTTTTGATACGAGCCTTGTACTGGCCATTCTTGGTATCACGTTGTTTACGGGTATATTATCGGGCAGCTATCCGGCCCTTTACCTCTCCGGCTTCAACCCAATCACAATCCTGAAAGGAGGGCTCACTTCTGGCAGGCTAAACACCTCTTTAGGTGGAATTTTGGCACGAAAAGGGCTGGTTGTGTTTCAATTCTCACTTTCTATATTTTTAATCATCGCTGTGTTGGTAGTGTATCAACAGATTCAGTACACCCAAACCAAAAATCTGGGTTATAACAAAGAAAATATCATCCAGCTCGAAATAAAGGGGGAGGAGGAGAAAAGCTTTGATGTTTTTCTGGCAGAGATGGAAAACATACCCGGGGTCCTGCAGGCCTCGAGCATTGGGCACAGCCTGGTGGAAGGTGGGTACAGCAGTAGCTCCAGTACCGTGCAATGGGAGGGAAAAAATCCCGATGATATTGTGGAGATGGAAAGTGTAAGGGTTAACTACGATATGATTGAGCTCCTGGAGATTGAAATGCTTACTGGGCGCACCTATTCGAAAAGCTTTGGTGATGAGGGATCTAAAATCATATTTAACGAAGTAGCCATCAAAGCAATGGGCCTCAAAAACCCAATCGGGAAAGTAGTGAAGCTATGGGATAAGGAAAGACAGATTGTGGGTGTGGCGAAAGACTTTCATTTTCAATCTTTCCATGAAAAAGTAAAACCTCTCTTCTTTATACTGGCGCCTGAGGATACCTGGATTTTAATGGCGAAGGTAGAGGCAGGAAAAGAGCAGCAGGCTATTGCAGGTATTCAGCAACTATATGAAAAGGTAAATCCGGGCATGCCATTCGACTATAAATTTATGGATGAAGGGTATCAGGCACAGTATGAGGCAGAGCTGCGGGTGGCGGTGTTGTCGCGTTATTTTGCAGGCCTTGCCATTCTTATCTCCTGCCTGGGTCTCTACGGACTGGCTGCATTTGCTGCAGAGCAGCGCACCAAAGAAATAGGCATCCGCAAGGTGCTGGGCGCATCAGTAACAAACATCATGGCATTGCTCTCTAAAGATTTCCTGCAGCTGGTGGCTATTGCCATACTAGCAGGCTCCATGCTGGCGTGGTTGGCCATGGCTAAATGGCTGGAGGGTTTTGTCTATCGCATTGAACTGAACTGGTGGGTGTTTGCCCTTGCCGGAGGGGCAGGTTTGCTCATTGCCCTCTGCACGGTAAGTTACCAGGCCGTAAAAGCAGCCCTTTCTAACCCTGTGAGGAATTTACGTACTGAATAACCTTCTTCATAAATTAGAATTTTTTTGAGCGAATCTATAAAGTACCCATAAACGATCAATTTTATGTTTAGGCACAGCATATTAATCATCTACAGGAATTTTTTGCGTTTCAAAAGCTCCTTTTTCATCAATTTAATAGGACTTTCCACAGGTCTGGCCTGCGCATTATTGATATATCTCTGGGTGAATGATGAATTGAATATAGACAGCTTCCATGAAAATGACAGCCGTCTGTATCAGGCCATGATCAATCACCATAATTCAGATGGTATTTCCACAACACCAACTACGCCGGCCCCGCTTGCTGAGGCCCTTGCAGCAGAATTACCTGAAGTGGAACATGCAGTAGCTACCACATTTGGTATGGATATGCCCCCATTTTTGCTTTCAACAGAAGACAAAAGTTTGAAAGCAGCAATGAACTTTGTAGGCCGGGATTTTTTTAAAATATTCTCCTATGAGCTAATTGCCGGTGATCCGGCACAGGTACTGGCCGATAAAAGTTCCATTGTGCTTTCGGAGCAGCTGGCCCTTAATTTATTTGGAACCACTGATAATCTGCTTGGAGAGTCGGTGACTTTCACTTTTCTACAGGAAATGCAGTTTTCCATATCAGGAATCTTCAAATCTCCTCCTCCTAATTCATCAGATCAATTCGATTTTCTGCTTTCTTTTGACGTGTACAAAGAGTTGTCTGGACTGAATGCTACCGATTGGGTAAATACCAGCCCTCGTACGTTTGTGCTGCTGAAGCCAGACACTGATCTTGACACATTCAATTCCAAAATTTCCGGCTTTGTTAAATCCAAAGAATCAACCTCTAATGCGGAGCCTTTCTTAAGGCCATTTTCAGACAGGCATCTGTATGATACGTATGAAAATGGACAGCAGGCCGGAGGCAGAATTGAATATGTCAGATTGTTTTCAATCATCGCTATTTTCATACTGCTTATCGCCTGCATAAACTTTATGAACCTTGCTACGGCAAAGGCCTCACATCGCTTAAAGGAGCTGGGTGTTAAGAAAGCAATAGGTGCACATCGCCAAACGCTTATTACACAATTTTTAGGGGAGTCAATATTAATGACGCTATTGGCATTGCTTCTGGCTATTCTGATAGTGGCTATTTTCCTGCCTACGTTCAATCAGATCACCGCAAAGCAGCTCTCTCTCAATTTTAATCCAGGCTTTGTAATTTCTGTTTTAGGTATTGCGGTTTTTACGGGTTTTATCGCGGGCAGCTATCCCGCCTTCTATCTTTCAGGCCTGAGTGTGATAAGTGCGCTGAAGGGGAGGTTCAGTCCCTCTTCAGGAGAAGGATTAGCGCGAAAAGGCCTGGTTGTTTTTCAGTTTACCTTGTCTGTGCTTTTTATTGTATCGGTACTGGTGGTGTATAGACAAATCGAATACATCCAGAACAAAAACCTGGGTTACGAAAAAGATAATGTTATTTTCTTTTTGCAGGAAGGAAAAGTAGCAGAAAATCAGGCACGTTTTCTGGCCGAGGTAAAAAATATACCTGGGGTGGTGAATGCCTCAAGTACCCATCATAACATGGTTGGGCACAAAAGCAGAACAGGGATAGATTGGGAGGGGAAAAATCCTGAAGACAACATTCCTTTTGAAATGGCCTGGGTAAATGTTGGTCTTATCGAAACACTGGGTATCGAGATGGTAGCTGGAAGGGCTTTTTCTGCCGATAGAAGTACAGATAGTACCAAGATTATTTTCAATGAAGCAGCCATTAAAGTTATGGGCCTTACTGATCCAGTGGGTAAAACCATTACTATGTGGGGGGAAGACAGGCAAATTATAGGTGTAGTAAAGGATTTACACTACGAATCGTTCTATGAAAAAGTAAAGCCTATGCTGTTCGTGATGAATCCTGCACAAACTTCTCTCATCATGGTGAAAATAGAAGGAGGAAGGGAGCAGGAGGTTATCCAAAAGCTTAATGAACACTATACAGCCTTTAATCCGGGTTTTACCTTCGATTATAAATTTCTTGACGATGCCTATCAGGAACAGTATAGCGCCGAGCAACGTGTTTCCATACTGTCGCGCTACTTTGCTGGTTTAGCAATCCTGATTTCCTGCCTGGGCCTTTATGGCTTGGTTGCTTTTGCCGCTGAGCAGCGGCGCAAGGAAATAAGCATTCGCAAAGTACTTGGAGCCTCCGTTTCTAATATAATGCTTCTTATTTCTCAGGACTTCATCAAGCTGGTGTCTATTTCTATTGTCGTTGGCTCGCTGCTGGCGTGGCTGGCAATGTCCAGGTGGCTGGAAGGTTTTGTCTATCGCATTGAACTGGGCTGGTGGATGTTTGCTCTGGCAGGCGTACTGGCGCTCGTTATCGCTCTTACAACCTTGTGCGTGCAGGCCATAAAAGCCGCCATGGCCAATCCGGTGAAGAACTTGAGAAGTGAATGATCTGATCAAATGCGTTGATTTGGTATCGAACCCATGTTAAGAAATTACCTTAAAATAGGCCTGCGCAACCTGTTGCGGCATAAAGCTTTATCTGCAATCAATATCACCGGCCTGGCTATTGGGATGGCAGCTTGCCTGATGATTTTACAGTATGTTGGCTTTGAACAGAGCTATGATGATTTTCATGAAAACAAGGAGCGTATCTATCGCATCCGCAACAACAAATATAAAGGGGGGGAACTAATACAGCAGGGCGTAGTAAGCTATCCCGTCGTGGCAAAGGCTATGAAAAAGGATTACCCGGAAATACAGGAGTATCTACGGCTAGCGCCCTGGATAGCCGACCACACCATCCTAAAATGGGGAGACAAAGTATACCGGGAGAAGGGGTTACTATTCGCAGAGCCTTCCATTTTCACCATCTTTTCATTTCCGCTGGTTAAAGGAAATGTAGCGAATGCCTTAACCGATCCTGGTTCAATTGTCCTGTCCGAATCAAAAGCCCGCGAAATCTTCGGGAACGAAGATCCTATGGGCAAAATCATCACCTTCGAAGTAAACAAACCTTTTACCGTAACCGGAATTTTCAAGGATGTGCCGGCCAATTCACATCTGCAGTTTACGATGCTGGTGTCATACAGCACACTTTTTAACTGGATGGAAGGTTACAGCGATAGCTTTACTTTCACTGAAGAGGTATATGGGTATATATTGCTGGCGCCTGGAACAGATGAACAGAAACTTCAGGCCAAACTTGCGGATTTTAGCAGGCGACATTACCAGGGAAGTAAAGTGAGTGGCCTGGATGAAGAATTTATCCTGCAGC
>JASLAE010000379.1 GCA_030147305.1 Cesiribacter sp. | reverse complement strand
CTGCCTCAAAAGGTATTGCATGAACATCCATTTTTACTTTTGCCAGTGGAGATTCAATATCGGCCGTGATATAATCCAGATTAGGCTGTTGCTCGAAGCGATGAATAAAACAAAGTTCCGGTGCAATGTGCAGCAGTTTTAGCGGCTTGCTGAAGAATAATGTTTTGCGCTTAAGAAACAGATACATGAGCCGGTGGCGCTCCAATGCCAGGCAATTGGGGCAAAGGGCATTTTCGCGTGCTTTGCGCCCATAAGGAAGAAACTTGCGGAAGCTGTGATCACAAACAGGGCAATTAACCTGCTTGCCTCTGTACAAAAATGCAGCTACCTTTAATACATGGTGACTGAATAACTGAAGGTGCCGGCGGGGTACCTTTCTGATAACCCAGCTGATGATGTTTTTTACCATACCCTGCAAATATAGACAATGCCCCTAAAGAATTGTCTGCTAACGCACAAGGTTTACATGGCAAACCCCGGCTGTTAACGCATAACACATGATGAAGACTAAATATTATCTGCTGATGACATTGCTGTTCTGTCTGTTAGGTTTGCATCCGCTAGCGGCGCAGAACAGGAAAAAAGCAAAAAAAGCGCCAGCTAACCGAACCGGCAATACCAGCATCGATGCCCGCATAAAAAACGAGCCCAAAGCGCCTAAAGAATATATGTATCTCTATAAAACCAATACCAGGGGCACCTTGGCCGGGAACAAATGTATCGACGATTATACCGAAAAAATGGGATTTCGGTATGTGATCATGCCTCTGGATCAGGAGGGCAGTCTATCTGTTCCCGAAATGCGCCTCAATAACTTTGGAGTCAAATTTATGCTGCTGCTAAAAAGGGGTCCTTTCTGGCACCACCGGCTCAGCATGCAGACCAGAAAATGTAGAGAGAAGAGTGGCGATTTTATGGGTTTCAATACAAAGGTTCATTTTTAAATAACATAGAGGAAACATAGTTGCAGGGATCAATTACCATCTTTGTGGCGTAATCTTCTCTTCATATGTTAGCTAAAGCCGGCAAACTTTGCCGGCTTTTTCTATTACACCTTTTGTAGGAGCCAGGTACACTTCTGACAAAAAGAAAACTGCCAGTGCGTGAGCACTGGCAGTTTTTGGTTTGGTCCTGTTTAAATATAGGATCTTGATCCTGAAATATCGGAAAGGCCCTTACAAGCTGATTACACCAGTATAATTATGGGGGCTTATGCGGCGCAGTTCGTCTTTGATGGTCTCGTTCACCTCCAGATCTTCAATAAATTGCTTAAAGGTAGCTTCTGTAATATTGCCCTGACCTCTGGTAAGCGCTTTTAACTGCTCGTATGGGTTAGGAATTCCTTCACGGCGCAGAATGGTCTGGATGGCCTCTGCTACCACCGCCCAGTTCTCCTCAAGGTCGCGATCAATAGCAACTTTATTAAGCTGCAGTTTTTCCAAGCCGGTATGAATCGATTGCCATGATAAATAAGTATGAGCCAGGGGTACACCCAGGTTGCGCAATACAGTAGAATCGGTAAGGTCCCGCTGCAGCCGGCTAATGGGCAGTTTCTCCGACAGGTGGGACAGCAACGCATTGGCGATTCCCAGGTTACCTTCGGCATTCTCAAAATCAATGGGATTTACCTTATGGGGCATGGCCGAAGAGCCTACTTCACCGGCTTTGGTTCTTTGGGTGAAATAATTCATCGACACATACTGCCATACATCGCGGCAAAGGTCAATCATGATGGTGTTGATGCGGCGTAAGTTATCGAGCAAGGCCGCCAGGTGATCATAGTGCTCAATTTGGGTGGTGGGGTGGCTGCGTTTAAGCTCCAGGGTATTGTTTACAAAGTCATTGCCGAATTCCAACCAGTCAATATCAGGATAGGCTACCACATGTGCATTGAAGTTTCCGGTAGCGCCACCAAATTTTGCTGCATAGGGTATGCTTTGCAAAAGCTTAAGCTGCTCTTTGATGCGTGTTACAAAGACGCCCAGCTCTTTACCAACGGTGGTGGGGGAGGCAGGCTGTCCGTGGGTTCTGGCAAGCATGGGTTGTTCCAGCCATTCCAGCGACATTTTCTTTAGCAACTCGCGGACCTTTCCCAGGCTGGGCGCCATCAGCTCCTGAGTAGCTTCCTTCAGCAAAAGTGGTATGGCAGTGTTATTAATATCCTGAGAAGTAAGGCCAAAATGAATAAACTCCTTGTACTGGCCCAGCCCCAGCAGCTCGAAACGGTCTTTTAGAAAATACTCAACTGCCTTAACATCATGATTGGTAGTTTTCTCAATCTCCTTGATTTCTTTGGCTTCGTTGATGCCAAAGTTAAGGTAAAGCTGACGCAACTTCTCGTATTGACGGGATTCTATTCCCTTTAACTGGGGTAAGGGGAGCTGGCAGAGCGCCAGAAAATATTCTACCTCTATTTGCACCCGGTAGCGAATAAGGCCAAACTCAGAAAAGTAGGGTGAAAGAGCTTTTGTTTTGCTGCGGTACCGGCCATCTATCGGAGATATAGCCGTAAGCGAAATGAGGTTCATGTCCTTTTGGTTAAGGGCTAAAATTAAGAGAATTTGCTGATATCACCACGCTTTGTGGTAAAGTAGCAGGTGTTCATATTTTCTTATCGGCTAAAAGTTGGTCTTACCATTTAATCCCGGCTTACAGTGCCAGCGATTGCCACTTACCCATAAATCCAGTATAAGCCTTTTATCTAAGGCCATGCCGTACCTGAACAGATAGAGTTGTTGGCATCCCAGCGGCCACTCCGGCCATGTAGGCCACAGATTTTGATTATCTTCCTAAGAATTTCCTTAGTACCTTTGTGAAAAAAATAACTTGCACTGGCATTTTGGGTTTACTTATAACAGGAATTGATGTCTGTGCTGAGCTGTGCAGGATTGCTGATGGTGACAGACCTAACACCATCTCCAGGATTTGACAATGCCGAAGTAGACACCTCTTTTTCGTCGTTTCCGTTAAGTATTCATATATAAAAGCATTTGAATAATGGCCTTTGGATTTTTTAAAAAGAAACAAGTAGAACAGCCTAAAGCACCCGAGGTTAAACCATCTTCTGCCGTGCACTATCTGAATCTGCGGGTTCGGGAAGTAATTCATGAAACTCCCGATGCCATTTCTATCGTCTTCGATCATCCTGCAGACAAGAAAATAAATTATAAGCCCGGCCAGTTCTTTACCCTTATTCCTACTGTAGAGGGCAAAAAGGTGCGCAGAGCGTATTCAGTCTGCACATCTCCTTATACCGATGAATACCCGGCTGTAACGGTAAAGCGGGTAGAAGACGGAGTTGTTTCAAATTTTCTGAACGACCAGCTAAAAGCAGGAGATGTGCTGGAAGTAATGGAACCCATGGGCCACTTTATCATAGAGCCCGATGCAGCCAAAAAACGGCATATTGTGCTTTTGGGTGGTGGCAGTGGCATCACGCCCCTCATGTCCATTGCCAAATCTGTGCTAAAGATGGAACCCAACAGTGCGGTATCGCTGATTTATGCAAACCGTAATGTGGAGAGCATTATCTTCCGGCAGGAGCTGGAGAAGTTACAGCAAACCTACAGCAGCAGCTTTAAAGTTATTTATGTACTGGATCAGCCTCCTGCCGGCTGGACAGGCCCGTCTGGCTTGCTTACGCCTGCTAATCTGCCTGCATTATTGCAGCAGTTGCCCCAATGGCCAGCAGAGCAGGTAGAATACTTTATCTGTGGACCCGAAGGCCTGATGATCTGCGTAGATCAAACCTTAAAGGCAATGAACATCCCGAAGGAGAGGATGCACAAAGAAAGCTTTGTGGCGGGTACTGCAGATAAACCTGCAGCAGCAGCCACTACCGCAGTGGGCGGAGATGAAGTTAAAACTCGTGAGGTGACCGTTATTCTGGATGGCGAGGAACATAAGTTTGCTGTTAAACCAGACAACACCATTCTGCAAACTGCGCTCGATCTGGATATTGATCTTCCTTATTCCTGCCAGAGCGGTTTATGCACGGCCTGTCGCGGCAGGTGCCTGAGCGGAAAGGTACATATGGATGAAGACGAGGGCCTTTCCGATTCCGAAAAGGAAGAAGGTTATGTGCTGCTATGCGTTGGTCACCCTAAAACTGATGATGTAATCATAGAGATTGGGTAGAAGTGCCTAATGCTGAAATGTTTAGCCGCAGCAGGAATCATTTACTGCCGCGGCTTTTTCTTGTTAAAAACTTTTATTCTGCCTGCAAAGCCTCGTATCTTTTAGCACTATTGTGGGCTTTGGGTGTAATTAGTGAACTGTTGCCCCACGATAGCTGACTTTTTAAAGACATGTGAAAATTTTTATATATGAATAATTCACCGATAAACCTGCCGAAAAGAAGAGAGAGAAGTTTTCTGCCCGAAGATTTTACCATCACAGACTGGGATGCAATTCATCCTTACTACGACGATCTGTTGAAGCGAGAAATTGCTACGGAGGAAGATCTGCGCAAATGGTTTCAGGACAGAAGTGAACTTGAATCTGTTGTATCGGAAGATTTGGGCTGGCGGTACATTCGCATGACCATAGATACTGCAGATGCTGATCGGCGGGAAAAATTCAACTACTTTATTACCCATATACAGCCAAACATAGCCCCTGAGGCAAATAAGCTAAACCAGAAAGCTCTGGATAGCGAATATTTGCAGAAAATAAAGCAGGAGGGTTATCCGATTCTGGCGCGAACGCTTAAAACAGAATATGAAATATACAGGGAAGAAAATATTCCTCTGAATACTCATATGCAAACCCTTGCTCAGGAATTCGGGGCCATAAGCGGTGCTATGACGGTAGAGGTGGAGGGAATGGAACTTACCCTGCAGCAGGCGGCGGATTACCTGCAAAGTACCGATCGTGAAATGCGGGAAGAGGTATGGAAGAAAATAAACGAGCGCCGTCAGCTCGACTGTAAAAGGTTAAATGATCTGTTCGATCAGCTGCTGCAACTGCGGCACCAGATGGCCCTGAATGCAGGCTTTAAGAACTACAGAGATTATATGTTCAAAGCGTTGGGCCGCTTCGATTATACACCCGAAGATTGTGAGGATTTCCACGAATCGGTTAGTATGGCAGTAACGCCGCTCCTGAGCAGGCTTAGCAGGGAGCGGAAAGAAGCACTGGGTGTAAACCTGCTCAGGCCCTGGGACAAAGCCGTAGACATCACTGGGCAACCTCCTTTGAAACCCTTTACCAATAGCCAGGACCTAATGGAAAAGACCATTAACGTCTTTAACAGGCTGGACCCTTTCCTGGGGCGTTGCCTGGAAATTATGCGTGAAATGGAGCACCTGGACTTGGACAGCCGCAAAGGCAAAGCGCCGGGTGGCTATAACTATCCTTTGGCAGAAGTAGGCGTGCCTTTTATATTCATGAATGCGACCTCTACCCTGCGTGACATGATAACGCTCCTGCACGAAGGTGGCCATGCCGTACATTCTTTTGTCACCCGCGACCTGGAGCTGAATGATTTTAAGCATACGCCCTCCGAAGTAGCCGAGCTGGCTTCTATGAGCATGGAATTACTCACCATGGATTATTGGGACGAATTTTTTACCAATGAAGAGGAGCTGCGCCGTGCCAAGCGGGAACACCTGGAGCAGATTATTAATACTTTGCCATGGGTTGCGACGATCGATAGATTTCAGCACTGGATCTATACCCATCCTGAACACAGTGAAGACGAGCGGAAAGAAGCCTGGCTAACGATTTATGATGAGTTTTCAGATGATATTACTGACTGGAGCGGCTTTGAACAACACAAAGCTTATTTGTGGCAGAAACAACTGCATCTGTATGAAGTGCCTTTCTATTACATTGAATATGGCATTGCCCAGCTAGGGGCAATTGCAGTATGGAAGAGCTACAAGGAAAATCCCCGCAAAGGACTGCAGGGTTATCTTAATGCATTAAAGTTGGGATATACCAGGCCTATACCGGAAGTTTACGCAGCCGCTGGTATTCGCTTCGATTTTAGCCTGGCTTACATCCGAGAACTGATGCAATTTGTGCGGGATGAAATGAATAAGATCTAGTACAGGCTACAGGTTTTAATCAATGTTAAAATCCGCTGCTGTAAAAGGCGCGGATTTTTTATGCCCGAAAATTTGTGCCTGGGCAATAAGCAATTGGCGGGTAAATCAATCGACAGTAGGGCTAATTTTATTCACTGAGTTGAAAGAGCGGTCGCTGCTGTAGCGGTGCTGCCGTATCAGAGGGCTGGATGAAAGACCCTTTGTTGCCTTTGAGGAAATCGTTATAATCGCGGGCAAAGTTATCGTAGCGCACACGCAGGAAAAGAGTACGCTGATCTGCCGCTTGTATACTATCGGTCAGTCTTGCCATGAGCGGGTATTGCTCAAAACTTGGATTAGCGTGGGCAAAATCAATCACTTCGCGCTGCAGCTTACTCACTGCAGAGTCATATTTATCGATCTGCTTGCTTGTCATGGTTTCAGCCTCGAAGCGTAGTGCATACACCTGCTGCAGTTGGTTGTAGAGAGAGTCGTAGCGGTTCTTGTTAAGATTGGGGGCATAAGAGATCTCCTCTAACAGCCGCTTAATGTCTGACAGTTTACCATCTTCTGTAGTAGAAATGTCCTGCCAGGCAACTTTTACACTATCAGTAAGCGAATTATAAACCAGCATAACCGAATCGGGAGCTGCTTCTTCGCTGCGGTTTTCATCACTTGCACGTTGACAGGCTGTATAAGCTGCAGCCATTAACAAAACAAATACAAAAACTCTTGCTGCTTTACGCATAGAAAAATGTCTTGATAGAATGGGGACAAATTACACACCTCTATTAAAAAAACAAACTAGATGCAAGATTATTGCATCACAGGCAGGGGCAGTAAGCTTGTTTTCAGTTGCTTATCCAGGGGTGCAACTTTTCGGGTAGGTAAGATTAGTACAATTAATCAGAGCGGTTTGAACTGCTCAAATGTTTCTTTACAATTTGAACAGTGATGGATGGCTCTACACAAAGTAGGGCCAAATGGACTTTTCATGTGGGTTTCTGTGCTCCCGCAATTGGGGCAGACAACATTTTCAAGGATATCCAGATCATCAATAAGCCCTTGCTTTGGAGGAGGCGCCAGGCCAAATTGTTTAAGGGCTGCTCTTCCCTGCTCAGTAATGCGGTCGGAGCTCCAGGGTATTTCAAAACTGACCTTTACTTCTGCATGTTGAATGCCTCGCCTGGCCAGCACTTGTTCTACCTCCATCTTCATGTAGTCAAGTGCGGGACAACCTACAAAGGTCGGGGTCATCTGTACCTGTACATGCTGGTCGTTCACCACGGTAATGCCGGTAATGACCCCAAGATCATTCAGGGACAATACCGGTATTTCAGGGTCTTTTACCTCCTCCAGCCATTCACGTACAGTTGCTTCAGTTAACACGGTGCATTATTTATAATTCTTTCTCTCCGGCTGTATTACCACTCAGCACCAGGATCGATGCGAAAAACTTCAGCCATTTCGTCGAGGAGTGGTTGTAGGTGCTCTGTATGCTGTCCCATGCGGCCACCATACACCGGACTGATGGTTTTAAAATCCGGTACCTTCAGGGCTGTCTGTGCCAGCACCTTTATTACCTGAGTTTCCCAGGCTTGCTGCAGATTGACTTCACCAGCAAAAATTCCCTGCATTGCCAATACATCGCTGTATGGAGATTCTTCGAAGATACCTAGCGCATAGGGCAATGCCATTTCCAGGCTTTGCTGCAGGCGGCTGATGCTTTCTTCTGTTGCAGTGCCCAACTGTTTGATCAGGGTATTGGCATGCATAACATGATACTTCAGCTCACCTCTTATTTTACGGGCCAGCTGGGCCAGCGGTTCATAGCTGCTTTCGCTTAGCATACCAAAGCGAATAAATTCGGCATGATCGAACAGAAAATGACGGATAAGGCTAAAATCATATTCGCCTACGGGCAGTTCTACAAACTGGCAGTTATGGAACTGATCTGCATTGCGCATAAAAGCTACAGTATCGGGTTCCTGTTCACCAAGCTGTTGCAGGATCTGATAGAGCTGGTAGCTCTGCCCAACTTTATCCTGGGCCATGGAAGAGAAAGCAATATCTTCTTCCAGTAAGGGGCCTACGCCTGTCCATTCAGAATTCCGGTGACCCAAAATCAGCTGGTCATCGGCTATTTTATAAAGAAGTTCTTTTAAGGCTTCGGTATTCATGCAG
>JASLAE010000354.1 GCA_030147305.1 Cesiribacter sp. | reverse complement strand
CCCCTGGTTACAGAATTTGCTGCCATGTACCTGGGAAATGAAGCCTATACGAAAGAACCCGAAAACTACCGGGCGCTGATCAAGAACAACTTTATAAGGGGACAGCAATACAAGCACATGGCCAACCCGCCGGTGTTGCTGGAGCAGATGTGGTCGTTTCAGCAGGTGCAGGCCCTGTTTACTAAAAATACATTTCGCAGCTGGCGCACGTGGGGGATGCCCGGAGGTATGTTGCCCTGGACCCAAGCCCATGGCTGGACGCCAAACGATACCGCCTCAACAAAGGTGGCCATGCCTCCCTTTAAGGCCGGCCGTACAGGCATGTACTATGACTCAGTAAGCCTTGCTAATTTACACCCTAATCAGCCACCTGCGTACACAGCCCAGCCAGCGGCGCAGGCCCTACTGGCGAATAATCATGAAACACTGGCTTATATTGGAGGCTCTTCGGGGGCCTTTACCGAAAAAGACCACAATTTCAGAAAGGGACAAACAGTAGAAAAACAGCTCTTCTTTTTTAATGATACCCGGGCTGTTCAGAAATGTAGCTGGCACTATACGGTTTCCATTGCAGGCAAATCAGTAGCAGAAAATAAGGGAGAGGTGTGGATACCGATAGGAGAAAAGAAAGCGCAACGCTTATTTTTTACCACGCCCCAGGACTTAAAAGGCTTTAAAACCAAGGGCCAAATTTTTCTGCAGGCACAAATCGGTAATACTACGCACAGAGACACGCTGCATTTCCGGGTGTTTGAAAACGAAGCGATTACAGGCAGCAGGGAGCTTTATGTTTTTGACCCGGTGGGTACCACTACCGATATGCTCACTGCCTTAGGCTATACCATAAAAACCTGGAAAGGAGAAAATAACATTCCGCTGCTGATTATTGGCCGTGATGCCATTTCCCGGCAGTATAAACTTCCGCTAAACCTGGAAACGTTTGTGGCAGGAGGCGGAAAGGCCCTGGTATTTAACCAGCAGGATACTACCATAGAAAAGCGGGGCTTCCGGGTTTCTAAATATGTATCACGCTATGTATTTCCAGTAAAAAACAATCCCATTACCAAAGATCTCGATAGAGAAGATTTAAGAAACTGGGCTGGCACAGGTACCTTAAATACGCCCTATCCCGATTATATCAACTCCCATTTCGAAATGGCTCCGGGCGATTATCCGCTGTACGGATGGCACTGGGGCAACAGAGGAAGCGTGGCTACCAATGCCCTGGAGAAACCGCATAACAGTGGCTGGACTCCCATGCTGGAATGTGAATTTGATCTGGCCTACTCACCCCTGATGGAGTTGAATTATAAAAAGGGTAAGCTGATCTGGTGCAGCCTGGATCTGGAAGACCATGCCGATCAAGATCCGGTGGCAGAAATTTTAGCAAAACGCTTAATCTCCTATGGGCAAACCGCAGCTGTAAGGCCGGTGAACAAAAAAACCTTCTTTATCGGAGAGACTCAGGAGCAAAAAGTGGTGGATGAGATCGGGCTTCTGTATACAAAAGGGGAGAAAATTGATATGCAGGCCGATCTTATTGTAGCCGGAACGTTGAGCGCAGGCCAGGAAAAGCAACTGCTGCAGTATGTAGCTAAAGGGGGAAAGGTTTTAGTGCTCCCCAGAGCAAGTGCGGGTACCTATATGGGTGTTTCCTATGAGCTTGATACAGCTTTTAGAGGATGCCAAAGTTTGCCCGACTGGGCACTTACCCGCGGGCTTTCCCTTTCGGATATCCGCTATCGCATCCCTGCGCCAACCATTAAAGTGGCACAGGGATGCGATATTGCGCTCGATGGTTTACTGGGGAAAAAGCAGGCTGGTAAAGGTATAATTATTTATTGTCAGATAGACCCGCACCGTTTCAAGGCCGATTCCCTGACCTATTACCGGTATACCCGCTGGCGTTCCACCAGGGCAATGGTGCAGGTGCTGGCCAATCTGGGCGCCGCCTTCAAATCCGATGATGCTATTTTCAAAGAAATAAACACAACCATCAACAGCATTGAGCTGGATAGAACCCTCTGGAAAGCGAAAATGACCTTAACCACACCATCTGCTCCAGACCCGGAAAGCAAGGGGAAGGATCCTGGCATTACAGAGGAAGCACAGGCCTTGGTGAAGGAAATGCAGACGAAAGCGGCATGATCGACACCAATATACCCACAACGCCTTCGGATGAAATGTACATGAAGTTTGCAGCCAATGATGGCGAGGCGGTTTACAGAAAAAAAATAGTGATGCCCGAAAGCATGGTGGGCAAAGACCTGCTCATTCACCTTTCTACCATAGACGACTTCGATCAGGTATATTTTAACGGCCAGCTGATTGGCTCTACAGACGAGCGGGTGCCAGAAAACTGGAACTTTAAAAGAACTTATACCATTCCGGCCAGGCTGGTGAAGCCGGGGGAAAACGTAATCGCCATCCGTATATTCGACTGGTATGGGGGTAGCGGATTTTTTGGCGGCTCTCCTAAAAGGGAGATTGTGCTGAAAGAAGAGACTAAGGGAAAGCCTGTGAGCTTATATCACCACGACTACCGCACCGACTTCGAGCTGGGCGATAATCCATTCCGGTACTTCAGATGGTAAGGGCTTAGCTTCTTCCAATGCAAGGGAATATGAATAAAAAACTAAAATAATAACACGATGAGAACAGGCATTTTATGGATGGCACTAACAGGTCTTGTGCTGGCTACGGCTTGTAATAGCGAATCAAAACCAAAAGGGGAGGAGCAGGAGGTAAATAAGACGCAGGAGGTAAGCAGGAATACAGATCAGGAGGTCAAGCT
>JASLAE010000167.1 GCA_030147305.1 Cesiribacter sp. | reverse complement strand
TCTACATCTTCTCTTTCTTTAGCCCTACTTTCTATAGTGGCTTTAGAAAAATGTAAAAATTGATATACCCGGCTGAGGTGATAAGTTAATAAATTTTAAATATTTTGTCAGCCGGGAAACATGCATATCATCATCTCATTGATACAGTATAAGTCTTGGACTTCATTAAATCATTTAAGTTTACTTTAAGCATTTCATTAACATCGCATGATTAGAAAAATTATAGGTGGTTTATCCTTAACACTATTATGCTATTATGCTGAAGCCCAGCAGCAACCGGAGGCTCTAACTGTCCAGAAGATCATGCAGGATCCATCAACCTGGATCGGCACATCCCCATCAGCCTTAGAATGGTCTGCAGACGGACAAACTATCTATTTCCTATGGAATCCTGATAATAATCCTGCAGATTCACTCTACAGCTACGATCTTGAATCGGGTAAAATAAGCAAAGCAGTACTTGACTACCCCGGCCTGCCGGATAGAACTCCTGCTTATGATATACAAAAGACCAAGCAGCTCTATACCAGAAATGGAGATCTTTACGAGCGAGAAATAAAGAATGGTAAGCTTACTCAACTTACATTTAACATCAATGGCATAAATAATATGCGGTATGCTGCTAACGGTAGAGATATATATTTTACACTTCAGGATAATCTTATTCTCATTAACAGAAGTAATGGTTCCCTGCAGCAGCTTACAGATTTTAAACTCGGTAAAGAAGAAGACAAAGAAAACGCAAAAGAACAGCATCATTGGCTGAACCAGGATCAGCTTGCACATTTTGAGGTGCTGAAGGAGCGCAAGGAAAAAAAAGAACTGCGGGAGAAACAACTAAATAAACAAAATCCTAAAAGGCCGCATGCCATCTATATTGAAGATCAACGGGTAGAGAATCAGCGCATTAGTCCCGATGGCCGTTTTATTACTTTCAGGCTTAGCAAATTAGCATCCGATGAAGCCACTGACGTTCCGTCTTTTGTGACTGAAACCGGCTTTACCGAAACATTAAAAGCCCGCCCCAAGGTTGGTGGCAGCAAAGGAACCAGCAAACTGGGCATCTACGACAGGGAGCTGGATACAGTTTACTATGTACAGACCAAGTCACTACCCGGGCTCGAAAAGGAACCTGCATTCATTAAAGATTATCCAGGAAAAAATATCAAGCGTAACCAGGAAGTAATCATTCATGGGCCTGAATATCCTGCAAAGGGTGGCAATCAGGCTTTGGTAGAAATAAGGAGTCTTGACAACAAAGACCGCTGGATTGCAATGCTGGAACTGGAGAATGGCACCATCAGGGTGTTAGACCATCAGCATAATGAAGCCTGGATAGGCGGTCCTGGCAGTGGCTGGCTATATAGCCAGGGTGATTTAGGCTGGTTGCCTGATGGGCAGACGGTATGGTTTCAGTCAGAAGCTTCTGGCTATGCACATCTTTATATGGTTACAGTTGCCAGTGGGAAAAAGACACAGCTAACTACCGGAAATTACGAGGTTTATGCTCCTTCAATCAGCAATAATGGCAAATACTGGTATTTTCATGCCAATAAAGTGCACCCGGGTGTGCGCCATTTTTACCGAATGCCCTTAACAGGTGGAGAACCGGAACAGCTCACAAAGGATGAAGGTGGCTGGGAGGTTACACTCTCTCCTGATGAAAAATGGCAGGCATCGTTGTTTTCTACAGCCAACCGTCCGCCAGAGCTTTATTTGCAGGCAAATCGTGCCGGTGCAGCTGCCAAGAAATTAACTGCAAGCACAAAAGCTGACTGGCAGCAGTACCAATGGCGTATGCCGGAATTTGTAAATTTTACCGCTCGTGATGGCGCCCAGGTGCCTGCGCGCCTCTACAAGCCTGCGAATGGGCAGCAAAATGGTGCTGCTATAATCTTTGTACATGGTGCCGGGTATCTACAAAATGCCCATAAATGGTGGAGCACTTACTTTCGTGAGTATATGTTCCATAATTTACTGGTAGACCAGGGTTATACGGTACTGGATATTGATTACCGTGGCAGCGCCGGCTATGGTCGCGACTGGCGCACCGCTATTTACAGGCATATGGGTGGCAAGGATCTAAGCGACCATATTGACGGCGCAAGCTGGCTGGTAAAGGCCCATGGCGTTGATAGCAGCCGCCTTGGTATCTATGGTGGTTCTTACGGTGGCTTTATCACCTTGATGGCACTATTTAAAGAACCGGATGTTTTCAAGGCTGGTGCTGCCCTGCGTTCAGTAACCGACTGGGCGCATTACAACCACCCTTATACGGCTAACATCCTGAACGAACCTTATACTGATAGCCTTGCCTATGTGCGCAGCTCTCCAATTTATTATGCAGAGGGACTGAAAGGCCATCTACTGATTGCCCATGGCATGATCGACACAAACGTTCATTTTCAGGATGTAGTGAGGCTATCGCAGCGGTTAATTGAGCTTGGCAAGGAAAACTGGGAAATGGCCGTTTACCCAATGGAAGACCATGCTTTCGTAGAGCCCAGCAGCTGGACAGATGAATACTCCCGGATTTTGAAGCTTTTTCAGCAGACCATCGGATTACAAAATAAAGATTCGGCAGATTAAAGCCTGATAAAGGGATGTTTGAAAACTGGGCATTGAAATTTTCAGTGGTTCTAAGTTTTAAAGCCCACGACTGCAGTCCAGTAGTGAACATTGATTATTACGATTTCGCTTCAACCAATATAAACTGTAACAGGCATCTTCTATAGTAATAAGCCACACTTAATTCAGCCATTGATTCTGAATACACTTAAAAAGCAAAAGCCGCAGATTGTACTGCGGCTTTTGCTTTTTAAGTGTATTGACGGAAATATTAGTGCGGGACTACTATTCTTTCAGAATTACAAACTCCACCCTTCTGTTAAGTTTACGGGTTTCTTCACCTGCATTGCTTGCCACCGGGCGCGTACCACCGTAACCTTTGCCCTGTATGCGGTCTTCTTCAATTCCACGACTCACCAGATAGCTTTTAACAGCCTCTACCCGCTGTTGCGATAGCTTAATATTAGCCCTGCTACTCCCTTGGTTGTCGGTATGGCCGGTAAGCATAATTTCCATGCTCGGATTGTCCCTGAGCATTTGTACCACCTCGTCCAGAGAAGCTGAGCTCTGCTCTACCAGCACAGCGGTACTTTGCTGAAACATCACATTCTCCAAACGAACAGTTGTACCTACTGCCAGTGGCCTAAGGTTAAAATTGAGCTGGGTGGTGGTCTCTGGTATAGTAACCAGGGTATCAATGGCCAGATAGCCCTTTGCTTTCGCAACAATACTGTACTGTCCGGTCTTTGGCAGAGAAAGCGAGTAAGAACTTGCCGCAGAAACTGAATCTGTAAAACCGTCTCCGGAGATAATTACTTTTGCCAGCGGCGTTTTACCATCGGCACCCGTTACCTGACCACGCAATGTAACAGTTGCAGCGGCTGGTTCAGGTTGGGTCTCTGCAATAACCTCTTCGGCAGCGACCTGTGCTGTTGTATCCGGAGCCTGCTGCATGGGTACTGCGGCAATAACAACTGGTTGAGCAGTTTCTTCCAGGGCTGGCGCAACTGGTGGTTCCGGCTTGCGGACCCGGCGTATGTCACCAAAGCCTTCACTGTTTTGGGTGGATGTATAATAAGCCCAGGCGCCTGTTTCAGGTTCATAATAATACATTTCTGATCCGGGTGTATTTACACTGGTCCCGAGGTTC
>JASLAE010000264.1 GCA_030147305.1 Cesiribacter sp. | reverse complement strand
CTTACCAAAGCGGAGGCGGGCCTGATTTATATTTCCACCCAACACCAGATCTTCTAAACCATCTCCATTATAATCTACTGCGCCGAGTGCAAAGACCGGAGAAAACTGTGCTTCCAGCGGCAAAGGTTTCTCCGCAAACCTCCCATCTTCACCAGCCTGAAAGTACGCTGTTTTCAAATAATTTGCGGTGAGGCGGCTTACATCCTTCATCTCTTCCGGGGTAAAAACCTCGTTTATAGTGGCATCCGCATATTGCTCATAGCTGGTAAAACGGGTACGCAACATACTGATCTGGTCCAGCAGCTCGTCACGGGTAACGTATGGATAACTCTTCCCTTTAATATAAAAACACAGGACCGGATCTACGGAGCCATTCTCATCAAAGTCTTTGTAAAAGAGTTCTGCCGGCGCTTCCGCTCCGGCCTTTACCTGGGTGTTTTCTCCCATATTACCGATTACCAGGTCTGCCTTTCCGTCCTGGTTAAAGTCTTTTACCAGCAGCTTATTCCACCAGCCGTTGTACTTCTTCTCAAAAAAGCTGGGGGTATTGTCTGAGAGCTTGCCCTGCGCATTGGTAAAAACTGTTACGGGCATCCACTCTCCAACTACTATCAGCTCCTGCCTGCCATCAGCGTTTAGGTCGTGCCAGGCAGCATCGGTTACCATTCCCACACGTGCCAGCTGCGGGGCTATTGTAGCGGTCATATCCTTAAAAAGAGGTGTAGTGCCTTTACTTCCCTGGTTGATCAGCACGTAGCTTCTGGGGGTTTCCGGATATCTTCCCGGGATCACACGCCCGCCTACAAAGAGGTCCTGCAGGCCATCACCATTGATATCAGCAGCCCTTACACAACTACTGCTGGTCAGCATTACAGGCAGTGCCTCGGGACTTTTTGTAAAGTTTCCTTTGCCATCGTTCAGGTAAAGGCGATCCTGCAGCAGCTTATCTTCGGGGAGGAAGTTGCCATAGCCGCCGCTTGCCACATACAAGTCGGGCCTGCCATCGGCATTGGCATCGAAGAAAATAGCATCCGTATCCTCACTTTCCAGATCAGCCTCAAAAGCAGCTGTTGCTTTAGGAGTAAAATCTCCTCCCCTTTGCTGCAGGTAGAGGGTACCCGCCTGTCCGGTGCTGCCCCCTACATATACATCTTCCAGGCCATCGCCATTTACATCGGCTTTTACCATGCAGGGTCCGCTGAAGGAAAGGGGATTGATCAGCAGGGGCTGACGCTTAAAATCATTGATAAGGCTTTTCTGATCGGCAAACCGGATGGGTGATTTTACCTCCTGCAGGGCAGGCTGAATTGAACCCGGATATTTATATGTATTAGTCGCCTGCTGCTCCTGCAGCACCAGTAGCTGATTTGCCGCTACCCCTTTTAACAGCTGTGTTTTACCACTCTGCCATACAATGCGCAGCGAATCTACAGTGCCCCCTGCTCCTAAACCAAAATGTAGAATAGATGATACACTGGACTGATAGCCACGGTTGGGCATGAGCTCCTGATACTGCTGCTTTCCGGCTGCGTAAAGGCTTACTTTAGCACCAACGCCGCTTGTGTTCTGTTTGCTTCCCTCCAGCTTAATCTGCAGAAAGTGATGATCCAGCTTGCTGTCCGCACTATTCTCATAAATAAAAGCTGTTTTGTTGATGTTGTTGACAACCAGATCAAGGTCTCCGTCATTATCCAGATCTGCGTAGGCAGCACCATTGCTGTTAGAAGCCACATCCACACCCCAGGCAGCTCCCTGGTTACTGAAACTCAGCCCACCTTCATTCCTGAAGATGTAGTTGCTCACGTTAGAAGAAGGCATTTTAGCCAGCAGGGCCATCAGGCTTTCTGCCATATTGGGTCCGCGTGGGGTAGTCTGAAAGAAATTCCTGGAGTATTTCAGGAAGTCGAGATTGGTAAAATCTTTCAAAAAGCCATTGCTGATAAAAAGATCTTTCCAGCCGTCATTATCATAGTCTGCAATGAGGGGTGACCAGCTCCAGTCGGTGTTAGAGACCCCGGATAGCTGACCGATCTCACTGAACACCGGAGCTCCGTTTACCGATAAACCAGTATTTAGCTGCAGCATGTTGCGCATGTACTGGTTATGGAAGCCCACCCGCTGATATAGCTCAAACTGCTCGTAATTATCGGGAGAAAAGAGCAGCTTCTGGCGGCGGTTATCTTCGGGCAGCATGTCCAGTACAAAGATGTCGGGCAAGCCATCATTGTTGATATCCGAAACATCGTTGCCCATAGAGTAAAGTGGCGTATGCCCCATACTGCTTTGCAGCTTGTTGGTAAAAGTGCCGTTTTTATTGTTGATGTACAGGTAATCAGGCGCTGAGTAATCGTTAGAAACATAAATATCGGGCGCGCCATCCTGGTTAATATCAGCAATACCCGCCCCCAGGCCATAGTTGAAACCTGAACCTGCAAATCCTGCCCCATCGGTTACATCCTTGAATATAGCTTTACCCGCTTCTCCTTTGTCCTGACGATAAAGCTTTGGCCGCATCAAAGGTTCTGACTGTTTCAGCCTTTCATTTATGCTTACATCATCAAGACTTTTGTACTGATTGGGATTATGGTTGAGCAGGAACATATCCAGGTCTCCGTCCAGATCATAGTCAAAGAAACTGGCATGCATGCTAAAGGCCGCATCGGCCAGCCCCCATTGTTCCGCCTGTTCTAAAAATGTGGGCTGTCCTTTTTGGTCAAGGCCCTGGTTAATAAACAGCTGGTTCCTGCGAGCCTCCTCTGGCAGATTCCCTGAGTAACACACATACAGATCCTGCAGGCCATCGCCATTCACATCTGCCATGCTTACACCTGTTTTCCATGCATTAGTTCTGCCACCCACACCTGCCTGCACAGTAATATCTTCAAACTGCAAGGAGGCACTCCCGGTTTTTCCCTTGTTAAGATACAAACGGTTAGGAACCATATTGCCTGTAAAGTAGAGGTCATCTAAACCATCTCCATTCACATCTCCGACCGCCACACCACCACCATTGTAGAAGTACTGATAAGCGATGATATTACCCAATGGGCTTTCTTTTATGACATTTGAAAAGCTAACGCCAGTCTGCTCCGGTGCTAATAGTTTAAAAAGGGTTTCGGCAGGAGCAGCCTGGGCTACGCCAGCAGTTGCTACTGCTTCCTCCTTTTCTGCTGATCCGCAGGCAGCAAGAAAAAGCGAGCTTAGTACCGTTAACAGCAGAATATGAATATGTATGTTGAATTGCTGCATCTATTAATCTGGACCTTCAATATGGATATATCAGCTTATCTATTCAATGCAGGAAGCAGATGATGAAAATTCATCATCACTCATTACCAGTGGTTTATCTCCCATTTGGGCGATTAACAGGCAATCATCTCTTAACCTGTCCGTTGTAATAAGTAGTTCCGGCGGCTGCATTAAAAGCTAAACTTTTGCTGATTTAGTACCTGATAATTCTTACCGTTTCAAATTGATTCTTTCTGCGCACCCTCAACAAATAGATTCCCGGCAGCAACATTTCACCAACCGTACATTCACCAGGGCAATAACCCTTTTCCTGCACTATGCCTAATATATCGGTTATTTCATAGGCTGCGGCATTGCTTAATTCCAGCTGCAGCCAACCGGTAAACGGATTGGGAAAATAGTTAAAGCTTATTTGCTGTTCTTCCTGAAGGCCACTCACCACACAGGCAGTTTTACCGGTATCGCCACCAACACATGCGTCACAGGCATCAACATAAGCGGAGCCATCCATCATAGCATTGCAGTCCAGTCGTGAATCACCGTAGATGATGCCCCTGCCGCTCGTGGCTACATAAACCCTGCCCCACTGCCGGGGATCACCCGTGATGTCATTGATGCCACCAAACTGTTGCTCATCGGTGTTTATTCTGATCCAATTCACGCCAGCGTTGTCGGAACGGTAAAAGCCAGCTGTATTGTTGATTGTACCCGCCATATAGATAGCAGGATATGTAGCGGCAGCAGCAGCTTTGCCAAAGCCCAGCTTTGTGACTTCCTGTACCCCCGGCTGCTGCTGAAAGCTTGCTCCGCTATCGGTAGACCGGTATAAACCACCAGCTGGGTTCGTTAACCATACTTCGCCTTCTATACCAAAAACAGGGTAAAGCGAAGCAGCCCATAATAACCAGCCAGGCACCACAGGCAAGCCAGTGGCCGCAGCTGCAAAGGAGGCTCCGCCGTCTGTACTCACCAACACCTGGCCCACTTCGGCATCATAAACATAAAACTTCCGGGCATTTTCGCGGTCTGCCACAGGTTTAAGCCCCCCTTTCGCAATACCTGCAGCCTTTGTCCAGGTGGTGCCCTTATTTGTAGAATAATACACCCCCGCTGCGCCACCAGGTGCCCATACGAGACGGGTCCCATCTGCCGAAACAGCCAGTGTTCCTCCACCTGTGCTGCCGTCGGGAAATGCTGCAAAATCTAGCCAGCTAATACCGCCATCCACAGAGTAAGAACCATATTTACCGGCTGCATCGTAATGGGCGCGAACAATGAACAGTGGTTGCTTTTGGGCAAAATCTATGCTGGTGCTGGTGCCATGCAGAGGAGTATACCTACCGGCAGCCGGAGATATATCGAGCGCTTCATGCCTGAACCCGTCGATATCTCCCAGGGCACTCAGCAGTGGTGCTCCTGCTGGTGGACTGATCAGTTTCAGGGGCACCGTTTCTTCTAATCCATTATTTTGAAAAATCCATTTTATGCCATTGCTTGCTTCCGCCGCTGTTAAATCAGGGCTGTGGTAAACCCCATAGCCGGTGGTAAACCAGCCGTTATCACTATGGAAAGGATCAATTTCCACATCGCCAATCCAATGCGGCGTTGAGGCTGCTGCATAGGGCGCCTGGCTATGATCCCAGCTTGCCGTTTCCAGCAGGGCCTTCCAGCTGTTACCACCATCTGTACTCCGGAAAACCTCGTCGCCAGGCCACCATCTGTTAAGGGTAGATACCAGGAGGGTTCCTGGCTGCTGATGATCGAGCGAAATACCTGCATAACCACCCTGTCCGGCAGGAGGGCTGATGTTTGTCCACTGCCCGGTAGCAGTACTGAGCTTCCAGACTGCACCAGCCGTTACACCATTGGGGCCCGGGCCATCGGAATAGGTAATGTAAAGGGTGCCATCTGCTGCCAGTGCTGCCTGGTAAGGCATCAGGTCCGTAGGCTGGCCCGACACAGCTTGCCAGCTGCTACCACCATCGTTACTCCTGTAAAGGTTGGTGCCCAAGGTTAATACGCCAGCATAAAGGGTTGGTGTTGCTATGCCTGCCGTTCCACTGCTTTTATCGAAGAGCAGGAAAGCAATACCTCCGGAGCCAATGGGAGCGCTACCCTGGGGAAAGCTATTCACTTTGTTCCAGCTGGCACCATAGTCCTGGCTTTGCCAGAGGCCATCGGTGCTGGAGCCTAAGAACAGCGTACTGCCCAGATTGGGGTCTACCTGAAGCCGCTCGCCGGCTGCGCGTCCATTTTCATTGCCGCCCAGTTTAATGGGTAAATTAGCCTGCGACCAGCTTACACCCCTGTCCCTGGAGGCCATGATGGCCCCGGTGCCTGCCCATGACTGCGTATAAAGGCCTGTAGCCAGATAAACCCGATCGGGATCTTGTGGATCTGTCGCCAGGCTTAAAACACCGGTATAATTTTCTTCGCTCCTGCCCAGATGGTCCAGCAGCGGGATCCATTCCAGGCTGGCTGCTTCCCAGCGATAAGCGCCTCCCACATCGGTTCTGGCATAGAGCAGATTCTGTGCTGTAGGGCTGTAGATAAGGCCTGTGACAAAGCCTCCGCCCTGAATCTGTACATTTTTCCAGTAGTAAGGTTCCGCTGTTTGTGCCTGCAAATCAGCAATGAAGCTGGCAGCAAGCATCAAAATAGCTGTCTTCAGAAGCATCAGCAGGGGCCTTGTCTGATTTTTTACAGCCAGGCATCTCCCTGAGGCAAGGGTCTTGCCCTGGACTTTTGCACTGGCCTCGAAGGGATGTTTCTTTAGCATATCAGCACCTGTTGTTGTATATACATCCAGTAAACTAGCCATAATTATTTGCTGCAGGGGTTACCAGATGTATCGAAAGTGTACTCCAATTGTTAACAGGCTTCTGTTAATATCCGAAAGCCCCTGCCTGCTCTCCTGGTATGTCACAGAAATCATCTATGTCCGCTGCATATATTAAAGAAGCAATGCCGTCTGCACACTTTAAGTAAACTGCAGTACACTGCCTGGGCAGCTGCACTGCAGCTTAAACTATTATAATAAACCAACAACAGATACTTATTGCAGCGGAATTTACTCCTCCTTAACTACCTTTATAGAACCCTTCTGGTCTACCCTTACCAGATAAACGCCTGCTGGTAAGTGTGCAAGAGAGACGATGGCTTTATTGTAATTTCCTGTGACCTGTTGTGTTTTAAGCAGCACACCCAGCGTATTGTAAATGGTAATAGTTTCCAGTCTGCTCCTGCTGCTGATGGTTAAATCATCTTTAACAAGGGTTGGATAGGCAATAAAAGCCGGTTCAGCGATGGTGCGATCCCAAATACCGGTGGGCGCTTCGGGTTCGGTACCCGGATCCTGCCGCTCGTAGGTACGCAGTTCGGGCATCTCGTCCAGGGTAATTACATATTCATGGGCGAACATCTTTTTCCAAAGATCGAGTGAATTATACCTGGGGTCGCGGGTGTAGCCACCATACCAGGGCATGTACCAGGACCAGGCAGCACCATCCTTAACCAGATTATCCACATCGGGAAAGGAGCCTACTTCGCTCAGGGTGAGCATTTTTTTGCCACCATAGCGATTGTTCATATCACTGAACTCAAGAGTTTGCGAGCTATGGTCTCCGTCTTTGTAAATATCACGACCGACAATGTCCACATATCCGTCGCCGGGATACCAGGCATCATCATTGGGTTCGCGCGTCCATACCCATATCAGGTTAGTAAGGCCATGATGATTTACCATGCGGTCATACATGAGGTGCCAGAGAGCTTTTAAGGGCTCCGGGCCTTTTGCGCCCCACCAGAACCAGCCACCGGCTGCTTCGTGCAGGGGCCGCCAGATCACCGGCACCTGCTGGTCCTGCAATTCTTTAAGCATGCCTGCGATATAGTCGATGTCCTGAATGATCGCTGCATATTCTGCTGATCCTTCATTGAATATCTGGGAAAGATCAAAATCGGTACCTTCGGGTTTCGCATTATTTTTGGTATAAAACTCTTCTGTTTGGCGGGAAGGATCACGCCAGTGCCACATCATGGCCGGAATGCCGTTTCTGTTATACCACGTAGCAGCATCATTCATGGGGATGTTGTCATCATACCAGGTGTAGCCACGGCCGCTGTGCATAAAATCAATCCCCAGCAGTGCCGGTTCTTTACCAGTATTTTCCTTCAGCCAGATGGCCTCGTCCATGCTGTTGAGGGTCATAACGCCCGAAATAATTTTCTTTCCGTAATTATCCAGCAGAAAATCATACAGGGCTGTAGCTTCCGGAGTGGGGTCAGGGGTGACCAGGGTCTGGTTGAGGTTAAAGCGATCGGTACCGTCTACAGCTTCAAACTCAATATAATCGATGTTGATCCAACCCCAGGATTTCAGGATTTGTGCCTGCAGCTGCCCGGCAGGTAATTTTTGTGCACTGATAAGCTTGTGGGTGGTATACTGATTGTTTTGAGTCAGTGAAAAATCAAGCGAATTTCCCCCCATGCTAAACTTATTGATTTTATCGCCATTAGGTGAAGCGGCATGGAGGTAAATATTGTAATAAGCCTCTTCCGGAATTTCTATAGTAAAGGTAAGATTACCTTCGCCCTGTGCTACAGCAAAGCCACCCGAACAGGAAGCACATGTTTCTTTGGTTGCTCCACCACTAAGGGTGGCATTTTCTGCCTCATACTTTTGACCCCATGCCTGTACAACGAAAAAGAGCGGAAAAATAAAGCAGAGAAATCTGGTAAAAATATGCTTCATGATTATAAATGCAGCCTTAAGCTTCTAATAGTTTAGAACTATACTGTCAGGCGCAACCCCATGCGCATTTCATTTAAAATTGCAGCCTTAAAGCCTTAATAGTTTAGACCTCGATCGGCTATCCTCTAGGTAGTACACCAACGTTACCAAATTTAATGATAGATAGCGCCAGATTATAATACTATTTTATCGTTTAATTGACTGGTCGCTTAACCATGCTATTTAAAAAGGAGGAATAAACAAATTACAGCAATTAAAGGCCCTATGAGTATTGATACTTATTTAGCAAAAAGCTGATATATATACAGGTTTCCTGTTGATGATTTAAATAGTTTTATTACTTTTTGCCTATACTTTTTAATTGCTTTGCTTCCTTCTCTACTGCAGGGATATTAACAGCATTAGATTTTCTGTTTCACTGCTGCTGTGGCAAAATCCTGTATTACCTACCATCTAAAATATAGATGAAAGCTCATGCTGCATTGTTTTTAAAACAATAAAACGGCCGTTATTGAATGGTATAGAAATTCTTCTGCACCACTCAACAACGGCCGTTTTACCAGATTTCAGGCTCTCTCGAACTTTATCAATCTCCTCTATAAAGAAGCGTTGTCAAGCTAAGCTTAGGTTATCAGTTGCAATTATTTAAGTTCGAAACGAACGTTATCAATGGCCAGGTTTACTTTTGAAGTACCATTGTTAAATGCAACTCCAAAGTCTGCATTGATGGTTGACATGTCAGTGATGGCATTTCCGGCACCATCCCTGAAATCTGTGATAGGGATACTAATAGTATACCAGCCTGTACCTGATTGTAGGGCCGCTGGAGTTATATTGTACCAGAAGACGCCAGATGTACCATTAAGACTCCATGCTAGCACACCATCAGTTAATGGCTCCAGCACAATAATATCAAACTTAAGAACATAGGCATCTACATTGGTACCAATAACATCTGCCGGGAAATTATCCTTGGAGTTTCTCCAGAACAAGCCTGTCCAGCCTTCTCTGTCTGCATTGATGCGGAAATAATTACCACTTAAGGCAATATCCGGATCAGACTCTACGCCGCCTGCATCTCCCCACCAGCTATCTTTGCCATCGAAATCAAAGAATACTAAGCTTGGATCATCTACAGTATCTAAAGCGCCGCCTGCAACTGTAAATGGGCTTTCGCTCTGTGCTGTTCCGGCTGCAGTTACAACGGCAATTCTACCAGTTGACGCACCTGCTGGCACCATGAAGGTAATGGTGTTTACATTTTCAACAGTATATTCTTCCACTGCTCTGCCACCTAGACTAACAGACTGAACATCTATAAAATTAACACCGGAAACTGTGATTGGCGTCTCAGGTTCTCCATCTGCAGGCGTGAAGCTCATTATTTTGGGCGTAGCCATTATAGTCAATTCATAATCTGCGGCACCACCTCTGCTTGTTACTGTTAATGTATGCGCTCCGGGAGCTAGATCTATAGGCAGGTTCGCAGTGATGCTTGTAGGAGTAGAAGTAAATTCAAGCTCCTGTTCTCCCAGGGTTACCCTGTTTACATCGCTCAGGTACGTACCAGTCAGTACAAGCTGATCGCCTGGCAGTAATTCTTCCGGGGTGCCTTCCGTAACAGTAGGAACAGAAAGTACCTCAAAGGATCTGCGGTCAGAACCATTAGGTAGATAAACTGCAACCTGCAGCATGCCTGGTGATACCCCTGCAGGTATGGTTGTGCTGAGACTGGTTGCAGTTGCGGTATATTCTACTTCAACACCTCCTACAAGCACCCTCTCTACCCTGTCAAAATTAGTTCCGGTAAGTGTTACCGGTGTACCCACAGGTCCTTCTTCGGGAGATATTTCTGAAATAACAGGACTGGGTGCTACTGTTGCTTCTTCATCTTCGCAACTGGCTAGTGTTAATGATGCCAGAGACAAAAGAATAAATCCCTTTTGTAATATTTTTAACATATAAGTATACTTTTATCGCTTAAGCTATTCAAAACTAATTCTTTGGAAAGCGTGACTCTGCACTAAAGTCAGAGACACGCATAATATCGCAAGCGCTGGCTTGAAGATTAGCAGCTTATTGTGCTGTATTTACGATCCTTATGTTATCTATAGCCATTACCACTGGAATTGGATTGGCCGTACCGTTTTGTATTACTATCCTGAGATGACGTTCCTCGATGGCATTCCCAGCTAAGAGATCGCCATACTTAGATAGTTTAACGTCGCCGTTTGCCAGTTCAGACAAAGGAATAGATACAGTATACCAGGTACCATCTGTAGAGTGAACAAAGTTAGTGAGCGGAACCTGGCGGCTTAATTCAGTACCTGCAGAATTTTGTGTCCAGATCATTATCTCGACGCCCTCCAGAGAAGCTGCTGTTGAAACAGCCACCTCGAAACGCGCATCAAATTCAGAAATTGGCCTGTCTGCATTGTACTGGCTGCCAGCCTCGGTAGTTTCAGGGAAGATCTGCGCCTTGCCCCAATCTACCAGGTTTATTACTTTATCGTTAGACCAACCCCAGTTTGCACCTAATGTGGTATTGATCATTGCAAAATAATTGTCAATTGGCTCAATCCCCGAACCAGCTGGAGCAACGTTTACTATATTATCACTTGGTATACCCCATCCCCAATCCGGAGCACCATTCTGTGGCCATTCGAATGGATCATTGGTGTCGAAATCTGCCACTAAACCTTCT